>JAGRJA010000147.1 GCA_020443005.1 Pseudomonadales bacterium | reverse complement strand
TTTTTCATTTACACAAGCTGTTATCAATCGCGCCGACCACGCCACCGTATTAATGCCAAACCCTTTTTACCAGATTTATGAAGGTGCCTGCTTGCTTGCCGGTGCGAAGCCTGTTTTTCTCGACTGTGTCGAAGCGAATAATTTCATTCCCGATTTTGACCAGGTTGACGAGTCGACATGGCGATCCTGCCAACTCCTGTTCATCTGCTCACCGGGAAACCCCACCGGCGCCGTTATCGGGCAGGAAACACTGGAAAAACTCATTGCATTATCAGACAAGTATGATTTTGTGATCGCATCGGACGAGTGTTATTCGGAACTCTATTTCGATGAATCCCTCGCCCCTGTCGGCCTGCTGGAAGCCTGCGCAAGGATTGGACGGGATGATTACAAGAACTGCGTCGTGTTTCATTCACTGTCCAAACGCTCCAACCTGCCCGGACTGCGTTCCGGCTTCGTGGCCGGTGATGCTGACATTCTTGAAAATTACCTGCTTTACCGCACCTACCACGGTTGTGCAATGCCTGTTCATACTCAACTGGCCAGCATAGCGGCATGGCAGGATGAACAACATGTCGAGGAAAACCGGAATCTCTATCAGCAAAAGTTCAAGGAAGTGGTCGCAATTCTCAATAACAGCCTGCCTGTTATAAAACCGCAGGCCGGTTTTTATCTCTGGGCAAAAACACCTGTTTCTGAAACCGACTTCGCCCGATGCCTGTATGCCGAACAAAATGTCACGGTACTTCCCGGCAGCTATTTGGCGAGAGTGAACAAGGGTTTTAATCCGGGTGCCGGGCGTATACGCATGGCACTGGTAGCACCGCTTGAAGAATGTATTGAAGCCGCCGGGCGAATTGCACGCTTCTGTGATTCCCTGCAACGATAGACAAGCCCAATCAGTGAGCAGGCAGAACCCACCATGTTGAAAAAAGAGCGCGTTCATTATATCCAGCAGAAACTGCAGCAGCTTTACCCACAACCGCCTGTTCCGCTAAAGCACAAGGACCCCTATACGCTCCTTGTTGCTGTTCTGCTGTCAGCGCAATGTACTGATGAACGGGTCAACAAGGTAACACCCGATCTGTGGAGGCTGGCTGAAACCCCTGCAGACATGGCCAAAATCCCCGTTGCGACAATACAGTCGGTTATCCGGCCTTGCGGATTGTCACCCAAAAAGGCGAAAGCAATTCACGAGCTCTCCAATATCCTGGCGGAACAATATCAGGGACAGGTACCAGCAGATATGGAAGCACTGGAGAAACTGCCTGGCGTGGGGCACAAAACAGCCAGCGTGGTTATGTCCCAGGCTTTCGGTGAACCGGCTTTTCCTGTCGATACGCATATTCACCGGCTCGCCCAGCGCTGGGGTTTGAGCAGTGGTAAAAATGTTGTACAAACCGAAAAGGATCTGAAGCGGCTGTTTCCGAAGGAAAGCTGGAACGATCTGCACCTTCAAATCATTTATTACGGCCGGGAATACTGCTCGGCCCGTGGTTGTGACGGCACGACCTGTGAAATCTGCCGCACCTGTTTTCCGAATCGCAAACACCCGAAAAAAACCCGAAAAGCCTGAGCCTGCAGGCTTTTCAGAAAATGGCGCCTAACGATCTGTTTTTTTGATGTGACAAAATAAACATGGAAGCCCCAGGATGAACCTTCCATGAATATCTCCCTGCCCGTTTTCATAAAGTTCTGATTGCCCTGTACAACAAGTTGCATTTTTTCAACACGAAGGCCAGCACACTTGCATCGTAAATAGCCAGACCACTGACGATCAGCAAGGTGCCGATAATGGTGGATCGCGTAATGCTCTCATCGACAACCAGATTACCCAGTATCAGTGCAAGCCCGGGGGTCACCAAGGGAATCAGAGAGACCGCTCCGACGGAAAGCCTTTTCAGAATATAAAAATAGGCGCCAAAACCCAATACCGAACCCACAACAGCCAGATACAAAACGGCACCGACCGAGACCGGCGACGGATTGACCGGCACCTTTCCGTCCAGTAAAAACCAGCAAAGGCTTAAACCGGGGGTTGCAAACAACAAGGCTCCCGTTGTCTGGTGCAATGGGTCTATCCTCAGGTGCTCACCAAAGTGTTTGACATAAACACTGCTCACCGAAAAAAGCACTGTCGATACAATCATCAAGGCCACGCCAAAAACACCCTTATCACCCAAACCTATCTGCTCGAAAAAGATGAACAGCAAGCCACCGAAAGCCACAATCAGTGCAAACAATTTACGGAATGTAAAATTCCGTTCATCCAGAATATAGCGAGCAGCCAAACCTGTTACCAACGGTGACAAGCCGAACAATACCGAGATCAGACCCGAGGGAATAAAGTTCGCCGCCCAGTACACCAAAGGCATATTCGGAAAGATCCCGACTGAAGCGGCGACATAGACCTTCCAGTTCTGGCGCAGGGCAAAGCCGCTTCGACGCAGGATCAGCGCAAGAAACACGGCAAATAACAATGCCAACCACATTCTGAAAGTAGCCGAGGCAATCGGTGAAAAACTTTCATTACTCAAATGAATTGCCAAAGGTGTTGTAGACCAAATCAATATCACGCCTACATAGGCCGATAACACAGACATCACATTCTCTCCCTTGTCTATGGCCAAGCGATTCATCAACGGCACCTTTTATTATTCATATAACGAAAAAAGCCGCAGGTTTGAAACGCTGCGGCTTTAAAAATCAGATATTTTCTCTAGTGATTCAAATACACAGCAGGATTCCCGGTAGCAGAAATGCAGACACCAGCCAACGACTCATCGAGGAGCGCGGCAAGAGATGTTCATACTTCGCTATCAAAAAACCCATGACTGAATCACTCAAAAAAAAGCGGTTTGAAACAGGGCGCAATTCTAATGGCTTTACCCGTCAATAGCCATCAAAAACTGACAAGAAAAAACACAC
This sequence comes from Pseudomonadales bacterium, assembly GCA_020443005.1. Classification (GTDB taxonomy): domain Bacteria; phylum Pseudomonadota; class Gammaproteobacteria; order Pseudomonadales; family UBA7239; genus JAGRJA01. The sequence goes on along the minus strand of JAGRJA010000147.1, from coordinate 5,694 downwards.
CGGTCAACTATTCAACAATTTTAACCAGCAGGGCATCACAGGGCGCAGTTTGCAAAATGGCATTGGCCGTTGAACCCAACAACAAGCGAATACCGTGCTTGCCATGGCTGCCAACCACAATCAGGCTAGCCTTAAGTTTAATGGCCAGATCATTGATTGCTGTAGCCGGATGCCCAAGCAGGCAGTGAAGGCATTCATGAGCAAGACCGTGTTGATCCGCAATTTTTTCCATGACCGCCAACATTTCTTCACGGAGTTGCATTTCACCGCCGATGGGATGACCGATCATCGGGCCGTAGCCTGTTATCGGGGTTTCCTCGACATGGACGACCTGAATATCGGCACCGTGAATTTCAGCGACTTCCATTGCCCGACGAATGACCTGGTGCGCTTCCTCACTCAAATCTATCGCCACCAGTATCTTGCTATAAACTGCCATATACACCTCTTTTCTTCTTTCTTGCGGGTAACAGAAACCTTGCCGAATTTTGCCAAAAATACGGCAACATCAACAATATTCGCTCATCATGTTATTAACCTGCATCAAAAACAACAAGGATTTCCACTCAATGGGCAATTTTTGGTATGCTTGCTGCCCTTTTCAATCCGGAAGTTGCATCAGAACATGACCTGTCTCTATGGCATCAAGAACTGCGACACTGTAAAAAAAGCCAGAAAATGGCTCGATGCACATAACATTGAATACACCTTTCATGACTTGCGCGGCGATGGTCTTTACCGCGACACGCTGGAGAAATGGATCGAGCAATCAGGTTCAGAACAGCTGCTTAACAAACGCAGCACCACCTGGAAAAATCTCGCCCCCGAGATTCGGAATTCCCTCAACGAGCACAATCTGATACCCACCCTGATTGCCAATCCGACACTGATCAAGCGACCTGTGCTCGAACATGAACAAAAACTGCTGATCGGCTTTATCGCAGCTGATTACGAAACCTGTTTTAACCTTTGATAGACAAGAGAAGTAAAGATTATGAGCAAGCTCTATAGCATCGGTCTCGGTGTAGGCACAAAAAACCGGAAAGGGGAATGGCTCGAAGTATTTTTTCCACAACCCTTACTGCAACCCTCGCCCGCCTGGAAAGCAGCCATTTCGACCACACCCTATCAGGAAGGTAACCAGACAATAGAACTCAGCAATGATGAGGTTGCCGAATTTCTGACTGAAGCCGAAAAAGACGGTGCAGACACTCACTTCGTGAAAAGGCTGGCCTCTACCCAGCAACCACTGGTGCTTGTCATCCTCGAAAACGATGCGCCCCCCGCTACCGTTGCGGAAGCCTACCTGAAGCTTCACTTGTTATCACATCGACTGGTCAAGCCTCACGAAACCAACCTCAGCGGCATTTTTGGTGTTTTACCCAATGTTGCCTGGACCAGCCACGGTGCCATTGATCTTGAAGAACTCGCCGAAAAGCAACTCGAAGCCCGCCTTAAAGGCGAGATACTCGAAGTTGCCTGCGTCGACAAGTTCCCGAAAATGACCAATTATGTCGTCCCCAAAGGTGTGCGCATTGCGCATACCGCACGCGTGCGACTGGGCGCCTACCTCGGCGAAGGTACCACAATCATGCATGAGGGTTTTGTCAACTTCAACGCAGGCACAGCAGGCCCCGGCATGATTGAAGGCAGAATTTCTGCGGGTGTTTTTGTGGGAAGTGGCTCCGATCTGGGTGGCGGCTGCTCAACCATGGGTACCCTGTCTGGCGGCAACAATGTCATTATCTCCGTAGGCAACGAATGCCTGATTGGCGCCAATGCCGGCGTCGGTATTCCACTGGGAGATCGCTGTACGATCGAGGCCGGTCTTTACCTTACAGGGGGCGCAAAAGTAGCCATCATCGACGACAGCGGGGAATGTATCAAAACCGTAAAAGCTGCCAGACTCGCCGGCAAATCAGACCTTTTGTTCAGGCGCAATTCCACCACCGGCGCCATCGAATGCCTGACCAACAAATCAGCCATTGAGTTGAACGAAGCCTTGCACGCCAATAATTAATCATGGAAAACCTTTCCCCTACCGTTCAGTTGGCCTGTGATCTTATCAGGCGTCCTTCCGTTACCCCCAGTGACGAAGGTTGCCAGAAAATCATGATCGAACGATTGCGTGCCATTGGTTTTGACATTGTAAAACTCGACTTCGACGATGTTGAAAATTTCTGGGCTGTTCGCGGGAGCAATGGCCCAACCCTGTGTTTTGCCGGTCACACTGATGTAGTGCCAGTCGGAGACTCAAAAAAATGGAACCACCCGCCTTTCGAACCTGCTCTCGAAAACGGGCTACTCTACGGGCGCGGTGCCGCGGACATGAAAGGCAGCCTCGCTGCAATGATTACCGCCAGTGAAAACTTTGTAAAAAACAGGCCCGATCACAATGGAAAAATTGCCTTTCTGATCACCAGTGACGAGGAAGGCCCTGCATTGAATGGAACGGTAAAGGTCGTCGATCACCTGCAACAAAACCGGATACCGGTCGAATACTGCATTGTTGGCGAGCCTTCAAGTTCAGACACCCTTGGCGACATCATCAAGAACGGGCGTCGCGGTTCAATTAACGGCTATCTCACGATCAAGGGTGTTCAGGGCCATGTTGCCTACCCGCAAAAAGCACGAAATCCGGTGCAAGAGGCTTTGAAGGCACTCAATGAGCTGAGCTGTGAAACCTGGGACAAGGGCAATGCCTTTTTTCCGGCGACCAGCTTTCAGATATCCAACATTCATGCCGGAACGGGAGCAACCAATGTGATACCCGGTGAAATGGAGGTTATCTTCAATTTGCGATTTTCCAGCGAACTGACCGCCGAAACGATCAAACAGCGAACTTCACAGATACTCGATAAACACGGTCTGACCTATACCCTTGAGTGGGTCTTGAGCGGAAACCCCTTCGTGACGGCGCCAGGCGAACTGGTCACTGCCGCTGAATCTGCGATCAGGCATGTCACCGGGGTATCCACCACGCTTTCAACAAGCGGCGGTACTTCAGACGGTCGTTTTATCGCCACACTGGGTTCACAAATCATCGAGCTCGGTCCGCTGAACGCAACCATTCATCAAATTGATGAATGCGTTTCAACTGAAGACCTCGACAAGCTCAGCCGGATCTATGAAAACATTCTGTACACACTGCTGAATGAGTGATTCCTTGTTCAGCAGTAGTATTACTCGATCTCCCTGTCACAAACCTTTTTCCCATCCCGATGGCTTTCAACGGCAAGAAACAAGCTTCTGATCAAAGCGACAACATACCGGAGAGACGGAAGCAAGCGCACCTTGCGCGAACAGGAATCAGCTTATTCTCAACCTGAGCTGCTGAAGACGACGAACAAAAATGCTGGGGGCAAAAACAGGCGGGCTTTGGGGGTCCAACTCAAAAGTGCTGGTTTGCTGCAATAATTCTTCTATCGCAACACAGACTTCAAGCCTGGCCAGAGGTGCACCAATGCAGAAATGGATCCCGTAACCGAAACCGAAATGACGGTCGCCTCTGACACGGTCCAGCCTAAGCGTATCCGGCTCCTCCCAGACAGCGGGGTCGCGGTTCGCTGATGCCCAGCTCAACAACAGGATATTTCCCGCTTTCAGTGATGTACCGCAAAGGGTGGTATCTTTTTTGACATGGCGATAATGGAACTTGAAGGGAGATTCCAGCCTCAACACCTCTTCCACAAAAGGCGCAATCAATGCAGGTGTTTCGCGCAACTGTTGCTGTAAAGGTGTATTGATCGCCAACCTGCGAATCGCACAGCCAAGCAGGCTTGCTGTCGACTCCCCTGCCGCCCCGAAAAGAATGATCAGTATACCGATAGCCTGCTCCCGACTGATCAGGCCTTCTTCAACACCCCCTAACAGTGTTGCCGTCAGTGAGTTCCCCCTGTCTTCCAGCGCCCTTTCGGCAAGGGCATCAAAATGCCTGGACAGGTAGTCATGCAGTGCGAGTGTTTCTGTAAAGATATGCGTCATTTCTGCTTCACTCAATCGGCCAGCCAGAAAGTCTCCTCCCATCATGGCCCATCGTTGAACTGCTTGCAGTGAGTCATCACCCAGGTCCAGTAAACGAATGACAACATAAGCCGGAAGTGGCTCGGAAAGCATGGCGCAAATATCACCTCCACCCGCCCGCTTCAACCCGGCAACCCTTTCAGCAGCAAACTCACGCAGTTGACCTTCAAGTTCACTGATACGCGAAGCCTTCAGAGGAGGCATCATCAATCGCCGGTGAACGGCGTGATCGGGCTCGTCGGCTGTAGCAATGACATCATTGGCATTACCCGCTTGCGCAAGATTGAAGATGTAAGGTTTATCGTCTTCACCACACACCAGCATAGCTTTGAGATTGGCTGAAAAATCTTCATGACGCTTCAAGGCTTCTTCTACAGCGGCCTTTGTCCCGACAAGAAAAGCGCCTGTATCACCGATGGCACACACCGGTGAAAGCGCCCGCATCTTGGCATACAGCGGATAAGGGTTCTCAATCGCCTCGCTGGTAAAAAATTGTCTTGCATCAATACTGTTCATCAATCACTCCTGAAGACTCGCCGCCTTGCGCCCAGCTCTTCGACCAAAGAAAGTGGATTCACCAATGCAGGTGCCACTGGAATACCCCACAGCATCCTGTGCAATATTTGATGCACAGGCACCAGCAGCAAACAGACCCGGAACAGGCTTGTCATTGCTATCAAGCACCTCTGCATCAACCGATGTCTTCAAACCACCCAGCGTAAAACCAATGTAAAGGGCTGAACCAAACGAACAATCAAAGGCGCCAAAAGGCGCATGGGTAAGCGGTGCAAGCCAGTCCCTGTATTTGTGAAACTCGGGGTCTTCACCTTTGGCAGCAAACGCGTTGTAACGGTTCATGGTTTGTTGCAGTGAACCTTCCGGCATATCCAGCGCTGCTTCCATTTCCGCTACTGTTTCCCAGGCATCAATCAATGGCTGACCGACCAGCTCCGGCCGGGCAAAGATATCGTTATCCACAATCAGGTAAACTTTTCCCTCTGGCTGGTCGAGACAGAATGAAGCCGTTCTCGAATGATAACTGTCCTCTGCCACAAAACGCTTGCCATCCCTGTTTACCAGAATGCCCTTGAGCAACTGTTCGGGTGGATAGATAGGCGAGGTGATAAAACAGCCTTCCATGTGAATAGCCACACCACCGGCAGAAAGGCCAAGATTGATACCGCTGCCGTCATCATTGGGGTTGCCCTGCCGATAGATACCCTTCTGCGCCAAACGCGGGCAATATTCAGACAACATCTCCTTGTTCATTGCAAAACCACCTGCAGCAAGCACAACACCTTTGACAGCCCTGGCAAAAAACGCCTGATCGAAATGCCTGAACAGCACGCCACAAACACGCCCTTCATCCATCACCAGCTGCTTGACGCCGCTGTCAAAACGAAACCTGACCCCCAGTTCTTTTGCCCGTTTGATCAACACCTCCATCAACAACGCGCCTCCGTCTTCACCTTCTCTGGCAACCTTGTGGCCTCTGGGCGCGGGCACAGCTTTTTCCCGGTACGGGTATACCTTTTCGTTACCTGTCCAGATCAGACATTCATCGGTAGGTTGATAGACATTCTTGTAGGGATAATAACTTCGGTTAAACGGTACACCCTGTGCTTCCAGCCAGTTGAAATGCCGGACGCTCTCTTCGCAGTACAGGCGAAT
>JAGRJA010000146.1 GCA_020443005.1 Pseudomonadales bacterium | reverse complement strand
TAATCTGCTGATGAGAATGAAAGATGATGAATGGGACGATGTCGTCAATACAAACCTCAATTCCATCTTTCGGGTGACCAAGGCCTGCCTGAGAGGGATGACCAAGGCGCGCTGGGGAAGAGTGATAAATATTGGTTCTGTGGTTGGTGCTTCCGGTAATGTCGGGCAGTCCAATTACGCTGCCACCAAGGCAGGTGTTGTTGGTTTCAGTCGTGCTCTGGCGAGAGAAATCGGTTCGCGTAACATTACCGTGAATACTGTTGCCCCTGGTTTTATTGATACCGACATGACCGATGTACTTCCTGAAGCGCAAAAACAGGCACTGTTAAATCAGATTCCCCTGGGTCGTTTGGGGCAGCCGGATGAAATTGCGGAGGCTGTAGTGTTCCTGGCCAGTGATGCCGCGGCTTACATTACCGGTGAGACTTTGCATGTAAATGGTGGCATGCATATGTCGTAACCAATTGAAAAAAAAGGATTTATTAAATTTTTTCACATTCCGGTCAAATGCAGGTAAAATGCGCGTCCATTACAAGTGGTATGTTGTTCTACGGCTTGTGAAAACCCCTTTAAATCTTGGCCGTAAAAAGCCTTTTGCTTAACTACCAATCAGGAGTCTGAATCCGCTATGAGTAGCATTGAAGAGCGCGTAAAAAAAATCGTTGCTGAACAACTGGGTGTCAAAGAAGAGGAAGTAAAAAGCTCCGCTTCATTTGTTGAAGATTTAGGTGCCGATTCCCTCGATACTGTTGAGTTGGTAATGGCTCTTGAAGAGGAATTTGAAACAGAGATCCCCGACGAAGAAGCTGAGAAAATTACAACTGTCCAGTTGGCAATTGATTACATCAACGCAAATCTCGCCTGATTCGAGATCGTTGTTTTTAAAGCCGTTACTATTTGATAGAACGGCTTTTTTATTGCTTGGTGTTTGGTCTTTTGTTTTCATTGGGTAGTTAGGGCACGGCAAGGAGAAGAGCATTGTCTAAAAGAAGAGTGGTTGTTACCGGCATGGGTATGGTAAGCCCGCTTGCCAATACAGTTGCTGATACCTGGGAAGGTATTTTGGCAGGGAAAAGCGGTATTTCAGCGATTGAAGCTTTTGATACCAGTGCCTTTTCGACCCGTTTTGCCGGAAATATCCGTAATCTTGATGTAGAAGCCTATATGCCGCTAAAGGAAGCGCGCAAAATGGATGAGTTTATCCAGTACGGTCTGGTTGCGGCTTATCAGGCATTTGAAGATTCAGGACTGGAAATCAAGGAGTCTGAAGCTCATCGTTACGGTGCAGCCATAGGCTCGGGTATTGGTGGTATTGGTGCCATCGAAGAAAACCGGGTCATTATCGATACCAAGGGGCCTCGAAGAATATCGCCTTTCTTTGTACCGGGTTCCATCATCAATATGGTTGCCGGTAATCTCGCGATCAAATATGGCCTAAAAGGCCCCAATATCGCGATCACAACAGCCTGCACTACGGGCACGCACAATATCGGTTTTGCCGCTCGTATGATTGCTTACGGAGAAGCCGATGTAATGTTTGCCGGTGGGGCAGAAAAAGCCTGTACGCCTGTTGGTCTTGGTGGTTTCGCGGCCGCTCGTGCACTTTCCTGCAGGAATGATGACCCTCAGGCCGCAAGCCGCCCCTGGGATAAGGACCGTGACGGCTTTGTGCTGGCTGATGGTGCCGGTGTGATTGTGCTGGAAGAGTACGAACACGCCCGTGCTCGTGGCGCCACGATTTATGCCGAACTGGTTGGCTTTGGAATGAGTGATGATGCTCATCACATGACCTCGCCGCCCGAAGATGGTAGCGGGGCGGCGGCGTCCATGCAAAATGCATTGAAAGATGCAGGTGTTAATGCCGAAAGCCTTGATTATATTAACGCCCATGGCACATCGACCCCTTTGGGGGACAAGGCGGAGTGTCAGGCTGTGAAGTCTATTATGGGGGCTGCCAGTTCCAGGATTGCTGTGAGCTCGACCAAGTCGATGATTGGCCACTTGCTGGGGGCCGCCGGTGCAGTCGAAGCTATTTTCTCGATACTCGCCATCCGTGATCAGGTTGCCCCTCCCACCATCAATCTGCATAATCCGGATGAAGGGTGTGACCTGAATTTTGTTCCCAATACTGCCCAGACGATGAAAATTGACTATGCCATGTCAAACTCCTTTGGTTTTGGTGGAACTAACGGCACGCTTTTGTTTAAACGCATGTAAACCATCTTATTGTTGACAGGGAGTGATTATGAAAGCTGCTTCTCTCCCTTCATGGGTTAATGGCAGGCCTCAGGCAGAAATCGGTCTGCAGAATCGTGGTCTGGCCTATGGCGATGGTTTTTTTGAAACCATCGCTGTCTCTGATGGTAACGCCTTGTTGTTGCCGCTTCATCTCGAAAGAGTCCGACAAAGCGCCCAAAAACTTAAGTTGACTGTCGATCAAATTGCCCTTGAAAAAGAGATAGCAATCGCCATAGGCGAAGCACAAAAATATATTGCCTTAGCCGATAGTTTTATTCTCAAAGTGATACTTTGTTCCGCTTTTAAAGGCAGGGGATATCAACGGCCACAATCTTTTACAGGTACGCACAGAATCCTGCAAATATTTCCCCTGAGCAGTCTTGATCGTTGCTCTACCCAAACCGTGAAGATAGGTTTGTCTGATTATCACTTGCCGCATAACGACAAGCTGGCAGGGATCAAGCACCTCAATCGGCTTGATCAGATACTGGCAGGTTTTACCCTCAATAAAGATATTGATGAGTTGTTGATGTGCAGTGTTGCGGGTGATGTTGTCGAGGGCAGCAAAACCAATCTTTTCATTGTAAAGAATGATTGTGTCTATACGCCAAAAATCGATCGTTGTGGTGTCAGCGGCGTTATGCGACAGTTTTTGCTGAATGAGATAATTCCAGCTGCGGGATTGCCCTACATTGAAAAACGACTTTTTATTCGTGATTTAATCAAGGCTGATGAACTGTTCCTGACAAACAGCATTATCGGGATTTGGCCAGTCCGTTCATTTGCTGTTCACCATTATCAGAAGGGAGTCATCACTCGTCGTTTACAATTGCTGCTGGCCCAACATGAGCTAAAAACTTGATGCTGAAAAAACTGGTGTTTCTTCTGGCAGCACTGGCATTTTCACTTGTCAGCGTCTGTTTTTATATCGAAAGAGTCGGCGATAGTCCTCTTCAGCTTGATCAGGGCGTTTCTTTTGAGGTGACACCAGGGTCTACTCTTACCCAGGTTATTGCTGAAATGTATGAAAAAGGTTATTTGCTTCAGCATCCGAAACTGTATGCAAGCTACGCGAAACTTCACAAGCATGAACATATCAAGGCTGGCGAGTATCAACTTGACCCGGGAATCAATTTTTCCCTGTTGTTGAAAAAACTGAATTCCGGTGAGGCAATATTGCATGAAATTCGCTTTATTGAAGGTTGGGACTTTAGACAGGTTTCTGCTGAGATACGCTCTTCCGAGCGTTTTCGGCACAGTATTACAGACTGGGGAGTCGATAACCTGAAAACCCTTCTGGGGATACAATACGATTCACTAGAAGGACTTTTTTTTCCGGATACATACCACTTTCCAAAGACGGCGAGCGATGTTGATATTCTGCGATACAGCTATAAAAAGATGCAAAGTGTTCTGGATGAAGAGTGGCAGCAAAGAGGGCAGGATTTACCTTATGACTCGCCCTATGAGGCGCTGATTATGGCGTCTATTGTTGAGAAGGAAACGGGCGTTGCCGAAGAAAGGGCCAAAATTGCCGGTGTTTTTGTCAGAAGGCTGAAAAAGAACATGCGCTTGCAGACTGACCCTACAGTAATCTACGGACTGGGTGATGTCTATCAGGGCAATTTGACCAGGAAGCACCTCAAGTCGCCTTCGCCCTATAACACTTATCTGATAAAAGGTTTGCCACCCACACCTATTGCCATGCCGGGCAGAGAGGCTATTCGGGCAGCGCTTCATCCGGAAGAGGGTGAAGCACTTTATTTCGTGGCTATGGGTGACGGTCGCCATTACTTCTCTGCAACGGTTGAAGAGCATAACAAGGCTGTTAGAAAATACCAGGTAAAAAACCGGCGCGCAGATTACCAATCAACTGTACGCTAACTAACCGATTTACTCTCAAAACGAGACAAGGCTATGACTGCAAAATTTATTACGATTGAAGGCGTTGAAGGGGTTGGCAAGACAACCAATATCCAGTTTATTGAAAGCCTGCTTGAGCAACAGGGAATAGAGTTCATTACAACCCGTGAACCGGGTGGTACGCCATTGGCTGAATCACTGAGATCCCTCCTGCTCGAAAAACGCGATGAGCCAGTCAGTGGCCTGGCTGAGTTGCTGATGATTTTTTCAGCCAGGGCCCAGCACCTTGAGCAGAAAATCATTCCGGCACTTGAAAAAGGTGTATGGGTTGTTTGTGATCGGTTTACGGATGCGACCTACGCCTATCAGGGAGGAGGCAGAGGTTTGTCTGTGCAGGTTATTGAACAGCTTGAACAAATGGTGCAAGGTGATTTGCGACCGGATTTGACCCTTGTACTTGATCTGCCGGTAGAGCAGGGTATGAAGAGAGTCTCGGAAAGAACAGAGCAGGACCGCTTTGAAAATGAAGATATTTCCTTTTTTCACAAAGTGCGGGATACCTATTTGTCGAGAATAGCGCGACAACCGGAGCGCTATGCCCTTATTAATGCAGCAAAGGCGCTGGATATCGTACAGCTGCAAATCATGGATGTTTTTCAGGAAAGGCTCTTTAATGACTGAGGTGGCAGCTTCCATTAAGTTGCACAGCGTTTATCCCTGGCTGGAATCTTTCTGGGCTCAATTCGAGAGTCAGCGTCAGCAGGGCAGGCTGCACCATGCCCTGTTGTTAAGCGGACCGGATGGATGCGGGAAAAGAGATCTGGCCTTCTCATTTGTCAGTCGCCTCTTGTGTGACGAACCTGCGGGTAGCAGTGCCTGTGGTGCCTGCAAGAGTTGCCTTTTGCTGTTATCCGGTACGCATCCGGGCTTTCTGGGTGTGTTT
>JAGRJA010000145.1 GCA_020443005.1 Pseudomonadales bacterium | reverse complement strand
GCCGCCGACACCCGAGCCCACGATCTGGACTTCGACTTCATCGTTACCCATTTCACCCAGCGCAGCAGTAATTGCTTCGAGTGAACCCCGCACATCGGCCTTGAGCAATACCGTCATGGTTTTCTTTTCGGTTCCGCCAAAATTGGCGAACATGTTTTCCATTTTTGCCGTTTGCTGACGATTTTGCCTTTCTTCGCGCTCTTTCTTCTCGCGCAGCTCGGCTACTTCTCTGGCTCGCCGTTCATTGGCAACAACAATAAAACTGTCGCCGGCGTTTGGCGTACCGTCAAGACCCAACAATTCAACGGGGGTTGATGGCCCGGCTTCCTCAATCTGTTCACCGGTATCGGCCACCATCGCGCGCGCACGACCAAAATAGGTGCCCGCCAACACGATATCGCCTTTCTTCAAAGTGCCGCTTTGAACCAGAACGGTTGCCACCACACCACGCCCTTTATCAAGACGGGATTCAACAACAACACCACTGGCAGGAAGGTCCCGTGCCGCCTGTAATTCCAGCATTTCGGATTGCAACAACACTGCATCCAGCAACTGGTCTATTCCTTCCCCGGTATGCGCAGAAACATGTACAAACTGGGTATCACCACCCCAACCATCCGGTACAACACCACGACCAACAAGCTCGTTGGTTACCCTTTCCGGGTCTGCAGACTCCTTGTCAATCTTGTTAATCGCCACAACCAGCGGTACCCCGGCTGCCTTGGCATGGTTGATGGCTTCTTCGGTTTGCGGCATCACTCCATCGTCAGCAGCCACAACCAGAATGACAACATCCGTACATTGCGCTCCACGAGCACGCATGGCTGTAAACGCCGCATGCCCGGGGGTATCCAGAAACGCGATATCACCGTGACCGGTTTTTACTTTATAAGCCCCGATATGCTGGGTAATACCACCTGCTTCGCCGGATGCAACTCTGGTTTTACGAATGTAATCGAGCAGGGAGGTCTTGCCATGGTCAACATGACCCATTACGGTAACAATCGGTGCACGCGGTTCCAGTGTGCCTTCAGCGGTTACTTCTTCCATCAGGTCATCTTCAAGCGCTGTTTCTGAAACCGCCTTGAAAACATGCCCCATCTCTTCGACGACGATCTGCGCAGTCTCGGGGTCTATCGCCTGATTAATGGTTGCCATCGTCCCCAGTTTCATCAGCTGCTTGATGACCTCGCCAGCCTTGACAGACATTTTCTGCGCCAGTTCTGCAACGGTTATCGGCCCGGATACCTCGACCTCATAAACACGCGCCTGTACAGGTCTCGAAAAAGTATGCTTGTTGTCCATTTTGACATGGGCTTTGGGGCGATGCTGGACAACAATGCGCTCATCATCGAGCGTTTCCTCAACGGCAATATGCAAAATGTCTTTTTTGCTCAGCTTCCCGCCACGCGTTTTTTCTTTCAGCTTGCCAGGGGCACCCGCCTTCTTTTTACCTCGTGGACCATCTTTTTCGTCATCGATATCCAGCTCTTTGGGTCGCCGTGACGGCATTGCCGGCTTTTCTTCCGTTTTTCGCTTATCTTCACCACCCGCTTTTTTGGCTTCCTCTTCCTTGCGCAGTTTTTGCGCCTCTCTTTCAGCCTTTTCTTTTTCCTCTGCCTGCAAACGGGCGTGAATAGCGGCCTGGCGTCGTTGCTCTGCGTCATCCAGCGCTGAATGCGGTTTGTTCTCAACGACAGTTTCCTGAACATTTTCTTGCCCGGCATCTTCAGACACCGTCGATTCAGATACGCTCGTCTTGTCTGATGCCGCTGCGGGTTGCGACTCTGTTACCGGCTCTTCAACAATGGCAGTGGCTTCATTTTCAGCGGGGCTTTCCGGTTCTTCCTGAACGGCAACTTCATCCCGCTTGATATAGGTTCGCTTTTTACGCACCTCGACATTGACTGTTTTTTTACCTGCGCCGGAAGCGGCCTTAAGGGTACCGATGGTCTTGCGTTTAAGCGTGATTTTCTTTGCTGTAGCTGCCGTAGAAGACGGGCCTTTCTTCAAAAAAGCCAAAAGAGTCTGTTTTTCGCCATCGCTGACAGCATCATCGGCCGTTTTTTGATCAAGACCTGCCTCAGCCATTTGCTGAAGCAGACGCTCGACAGAGATACCAACTGTTTCCGCAAGTTTTCCGACTGTTACATCAGCCATGATTTATCCTCTTTAACTCTCTATCTACCCGCTACCAGGAATTGCCAACATCGCCTTTTATTCTGCGTCTGCAAACCAGGGTTCACGCGCTTTCATAATCAGGTCCGCTGCACGCTGCTCATCCAGACCATCTATCTGCTCGATCAACTCGTCGACGGCCTGCTCGGCAAGATCTTCCATCGTGACAATACCTTTGGCAGCCATCTGTTTCGCCAAACTTTCATCCATACCTTCCATTCCCAACAGGTCTTCAGCGGGCTCTGCCGAGTCGTCAGCACCGGAAGCCAGCGCTTTTGTAAGCAAGGCATCCTTCGCACGGGCGCGCAATTCTTCGGCAATATCCTCATCAAAACCATCAATACCCAACAATTCTTCGAGCGGGACATAGGCGATTTCCTCCAGAGAGGTAAAACCTTCCTCAACCAGTATCTGCGCCATTTCTTCGTCGATATCCAGCGCCTCGATAAAGGCTTCTGCAGAAGCACCGGATTCTCTTTGCTGTTTGGCAGCAAATTCGTCAACACTCATCACATTGATGGTCCAGCCGGTAAGCTCACTGGCAAGCCTCACATTCTGACCGTTGCGACCTATCGCCATTGCAAGGCCATCCTCGGCTACTGCGACATCCATGGTGCGTGAATCCTCGTCAACAACGATGGACTCAATCTCGGCCGGAGAAAGGGCATTAATCACCAACTGAGCAGGGTTATCATCCCACAGAACAATATCCACTCTTTCGTTGTCCAGTTCACCTGAAACAGCCTGCACACGCGAACCACGCATACCGACACAGGCTCCCACAGGATCAATGCGTCCATCATTGGTTTTCACGGCAATCTTCGCCCTTAGGCCCGGGTCGCGCGCTGCACTGCGAATTTCGATAACCTGTTCGGCAATTTCCGGCACTTCAATCTTGAACAATTCAATCAGCATTTCCGGGCAAGAGCGGCTAAGAATAAGCTGGGGGCCGCGGGCATCTTCACGAATTTCCAGCAATAACGCCCGCACACGGTCATTAATACGAAATATTTCACGGCCAACGAGATTTTCACGGGGCAAGATTGCGTCTGCATTGTTGCCAAGATCCACAATGACGCTGTCTCTTGTCACTTTTTTGACAGTGCCGTTAATCAGCTCGCCAATGTGCTCACGATAACGATCCACCACCTGCGCCTTTTCGGCCTCGCGCACTTTTTGCACGATGACCTGTTTGGCTGTCTGTGCAGCTATACGCCCAAATTCAACATTCTCGACCTCTGTTTCATAGATGTCGCCGACATTCAGACCGGCATCGATCTCATGCGCTTCTTCAGTGGTAAATTGTGTGCCCAATTCAGCAAGCACATCATCTGCAACAACTTCCCACCAGCGAGTAGTCGTGTACTCACCGGTCTGACGGTCAATATTGACGCGAATATTGGAATCTTCGTCGTAGCGTTTTTTGGTGGCAGTTGCCAGCGCCTGCTCTATCGCCTGAAAAATGATTTCACGGCTTACACCCTTTTCGTTGGAAACCGCATCAGCGACCATCAAAATTTCTTTATTCATGCATGACTGCCTCTATCGAAACAACGATCTTTTTAACGAACCCGCTAGAATCTCGGGACTACATTCGCCTTGTCTATACTTTCAAAAGGAAGAAGGTATTCACTGTCTTCCACCCGCAACACGACATCTTCACCTTCAATGCCGACGAGCAAGCCCTTGAAGCGCCTCTGCCCTTCAAACGGATAACGCAACTGAACCCTGACATCACTTCCGGCAAATTTTGCAAAGTGCGCCAGTTGATACAAGGGCCTGTCCATACCCGGCGAGGAAACTTCCAGCACATATTCGCCAGGAATCAGATCCTCCACATCCAGCAAGGCGCCAACCTGACGGCTAACCTGCTCACAATGGGTAACGGAAACACCGCTCTCCGCGTCGATATAAACCCTCAACAAGGTTGAAGGACCTCGCATCAGTAATTCCACACCCCACAATTCAAAACCCAGCTCATTGACACTGGGTTCAATCAGGGATGCTATATTTTCCTGTCTGCTTGCCATCGCCCCTCTTCTGAGGAATCATCACCATAAAAAAATGGGCACCAGGCCCATTAATTCCGGAGGTAAAAAACCACCTCCTGCATCAACAAAAAAACCCCATTGAGGGGTTTTCTATCAATTGGCGGCCCATCTCAAGGCACCAACCAAAAAATTTGGTAGCGGGGGCTGGATTTGAACCAACGACCTTCGGGTTATGAGCCCGACGAGCTACCAGGCTGCTCCACCCCGCACCTGATTTTCAATCGCAAAAACTTCGCGATGAAAAGACCTGTCAGCCTGTTGACAGGGGGGGCAAATTATAGGGGCTACCTTTAACAAGGTCAAGAAAGAACTGCATCCTCCCCAATATAAATACACAAACAGGGGAAAAGCAATGGCCCCGTTTAATCGCTCTGTGCACCTCACGCGTTGACATTTACCTTCACTGCCTTTTCAAAAATATCCACAATTGCCGTTCTTGACCAGGAAGAACGCCACGCCAAGGAGACCACTCTGGAAGGTACAGGACGCGCAAAAGGTCTGACAACCAGTTGGGTGTTGGTGCGCTGGCGTTCCACTGCCATTTCGGGCAGCAGGGTAAGCCCGGCACCATTTGCGACCATGTAGCAAAGTGTTTCAAGCGAAGTACCCTGCCAGGTCTTGCGTTGCTCGCTTGACACCCGGCAAGCGGGGCAAGCCTCGAGCACCTGGGATCGTAAACAATGTCCCTCCCCTAACAGCAACAGCTCATCTGCCTGTATATCTCCCACCCTGACAGACTTTCTTCCTGCAAGCCTGTGCCGTACTGGCATGGCGACGAAAAAATCCTCTTCATAAAGGTTTTTCACCGAAATTGCTGGCCCTGAAAATGGCAGGGAGATAATAATCAGATCCAGCTCACCGTTGTGGAGTTTTTCTGAAAGTACCTCCGTGTAGTTCTCCTCAATCAAAATCGATAACGATGGATGGGTTTCATTCAGGTATGGAATCAATCTGGGCAGTAAATAGGGGCCTATACTATAAATCACACCGAGGCGAACAGGTTGGGAAAATATATCCGCCGATTTCAGCGCAAGGCTCTCGAATTTCTCAAGGCCTTCAATCACCTCCAGAGCAACGGGCAACAAGCGCTCACCTTCAGCGGTCAATCGAAGTTGCTGTCGATAACCCCTTTCGAATAACTGAAGCCCAAGCGATGTCTCCAGTTTTTTCAAACCTGCACTGAGCGTCGGCTGACTGACAAAACAGCTTTCAGCTGCTCTGGAAAAATTTTTCTCTCGCGCAAGTGCGACCATATAGCGCAACTCAGTGAAAGAAACCCTCATAGGCCACTCCGTTTTTATCAACCTGCCTTGCAAACGATTTATAGAATATAACTATATATCACATAGAAACAATTCATTTTATAAAAACAGGTTGTTTATTTATGATTTATTTCAGTTCGAAACAGCCACACAAACAGGAGATTGCAATGTCACACGACACAACATCACAAACCCTCAAAAATCTGGAAGCAGCCTTTGCCGGTGAATCCATGGCACACACCAAGTACCTGTATTTCGCCAAAATCTGTCGCCAACATGGTGATGAAGCAACGGCCAGGGTTTTCGAGGAAACAGCCGCACAAGAAGTCATTCATGCACTGGGGCATGCCGACCTGCTGTACCCGTCAGCCAGTATGACGCCTGAAAAATGCCTGCAAATGGCCATAGAGGGAGAAACCCACGAATACACGGAAATGTACCCAGCGTTTCGTCATGCCGCTGTGGCAGAAGGCAACAGTGCCGCCGTTGCCGAAATTGATGAGCAGATTGAAGAGTCCAGAGAACACGCTGAAATGTTCCGCAAAACCCTGACCATGGCAGAAAAGCGTTTTGCTGCGCTTACCCGGGTCGAGGAAAAGCACGCACGCAATTACCAGACGATTCTGGACAACCTGAAATAATCAACAACATTTATCAAGTGGAGGAAAATCAATGAAACACTACAAGTGCGTAGTTTGCGATTTTGTCTATGACGAGGCCAAAGGTCTGCCTGAACATGGAATAGCTGAAGGCACAAGATGGGAAGACCTTCCCGATGATTTTGAATGCCCCGATTGCGCTGTCAACAAGGAAGATTTTATCGAGGATTAGAATGCGCAGAGCCTGAGCAAAAAGCCCGGTATACCGGGCTTCCATAACAGGAAAAAACAAGGCATTTCTACATACCCCTTTGATTGACCCTTGCCATTAACTCCTCTGCTGTTTCTTTTCTTTCGGAATAGCGATCGACCAGATAGGCAGACCTGTCTCTTGTCAGCAAGGTAAATTTAACCAGCTCCTCCATCACATCCACGATCCGATCGTAATACCCGGAAGGTTTCATCCTGTCGTTATCATCAAACTCCAGAAATGCTTTTGGCACTGAAGACTGATTGGGGATGGTGATCATTCTCATCCAGCGACCAAGCACGCGCAGTTGATTCACCACATTAAAGGATTGCGAGCCGCCTTCTACCTGCATTACGGCAAGGGTTTTTCCTTGCGTCGGTCTCACCGCACCCAATGCCAGAGGCACCCAGTCAATCTGGGCTTTCATGATAGCTGTCATGGCACCATGTCTTTCGGGTGAGCACCAAACCTGACCCTCAGACCATGTCATCAACGCACGCAGTTCTTCAACCTTTGGGTGAGTTTCTTCAGCATCATCCGGTAACGGCAGACCGGAGGGGTTAAATATCCGTGTCTCACAACCAAAAGCCTGCAAGAGGCGCTCGCACTCCTCCACCACCAGTCGACTGAACGAGCGGCTTCGCAAGGAACCGTAAAGCAACAGTATTCTGGGTTTATCTGCTGAAGGGCACTCAACATGAAGGTCTTTTTGCGAGGGGTAGTGCAAACACGCCTCGACGATGTTCGGCATATCATTCATAGTACATTCCAGGGTCTTTACACTTGTAGTATCTTGCCACGCATTCTCGATAAATCATGAACATCAGCCCTCAAAAAGCAGCACCATGTTCGGGGGATGGCACTACGCAAACCAATGGCGGGTTCTGTTGACAAAGCCTACCAAAGAAAGCATTACAGGTACTTCCACAAGCACACCCACTACCGTCGCCAACGCAGCACCGGAGTGCAAACCAAAAAGCGAAATGGCCACAGCAACCGCCAATTCAAAAAAATTACTGGTACCAATCAGGGCTGCTGGCGCAGCAATAGCGTGCCCGAGACGAAGGCAGCGCGCGGCATAATACGCGATAAAAAAAATACCGTAGCTTTGAATGATCAAAGGAATCGCGATAAGCACAATACTTTGAGGTTTTGCGATAATGGTTTCTGCCTGAAACCCGAACAACAAAACAACGGTTGCGAGCAAACCGATAATCGACAAGGGCTTTAACCTGCCGACAAAGGTAGCGACATGGTTGTGTAAAAAATGACGGGTAAGACAGCCCGCCACAAGTGGCAACACCACATAAAGCATAACCGACAAAAGCAGCGTTTCCCAGGGCACTGTTATATCCGTTACACCCAGTAAAAACGCTGCAATCGGTGCAAAGGCAAAAATCATGATAATGTCATTTACCGAGACCTGCACCAGTGTGTAATTCGGGTCGCCCTTGGTCAATTGGCTCCACACGAAAACCATCGCTGTACAGGGTGCGACACCCAATAAAATCATTCCTGCGATGTATTCATTTGCCGTTTCCGGGTTCACCCAGCCTGCAAAAATAAAATGAAAAAAAAGCCAGCCCAAACCGGCCATGGTAAAAGGCTTGATGAGCCAGTTGATGACCAGTGTCAAAACCAGACCCCGGGGTTTTTTGCCGACATCTTTAAGCGATGCAAAATCCACCTGAATCATCATCGGGTAAATCATAAGCCAGATAAGACATGCGACAAGCAGATTGACATGCGCGTATTCCCAGGCGGCAACCATTGCAAACACTGAAGGAAAAACATTGCCCAACAAAACACCGGCCAGAATACACAAACCCACCCAGACACTTAAATAACGCTCAAAAACGCCCATCTCATTTCTCCCCAAGACGCTCAAAAACCTGTGCAACTTCCATCGGTTGCAGCTGTTCAAGATTATTTGCCAGCAGTGTCTCTATTCTCTCCCTGAGGGTGTTGATGGTGGCGCGAAATGCTTCTGCTGTTTCTTCCGGCCCTGCCTTCAGGCTCGACGGATCAGGCAAGCCCCAGTGCACCTTCAGCGCCTTGCCAAACCACAGGGGGCATTGCTCACCGGCAGCCGAATCGCATACTGTGATTACGACATCGGGGTTCCAGCTCTCATGCGCATCCCACGACTGGCTCGACAAGCCGTCAATCGGAACACCCGCTTCAGCGAGGTATTTCAGTGTTAAGGGATGCACTTCCCCGGCCGGTTGACTCCCGGCAGAGCGGGCAATCAACCGGCCATTGCCGTAATAGTTTGTTACCGCCTCGGCCAAAACACTGCGGCAACGGTTGTGGGTACAAATAAAAAGCAGTTTCATTTCAGTCTCCAGACCGCCAGCGGCTCTACAATGATTAACTTTGGCAACATTGTTGTTTTCGCTGTGGCCGATTCCCCATTTCCAAAAGTTTTTTTAACGCCGGGGCAATCAGATTATGGTTATTTTCAGTGGTGGCCTGAATAACCTGGCACGCCCAATCAGGCAGCCCGGGGCTAAAACGGTAAAAAACCCATTGCCCTTCTCTCCGATCACATAGCAAACCACATTCACGCAACTGGGCCAGATGGCGCGACACTTTTGGTTGACTGATTTGCAGGGCTTCGGTTAATTCGCAAACGCACAATTCCCGCTCAACCGCAATGAGCAGGACAACACTCAAGCGTGTTTCATCTGAAAGGCATTTGAAAAAAGAAAGGGGATCCAGAGTCATATGCGGCTAATCATATATATGGTTAGCCGCATATTCAAGTCATTATCATTCTTCGAAAATTTTTCGCTATAAACAGGCACACTTATTTTCAGCTGACATGTGGTTCAACCGGGTCCGTGCCACTCATGATACTGTCAAAACGCGCCTTCATTTGCTGCTTTGTGGAATCCTTGGTTTTACTGATCCAGAACTTGTTTTCACGAAGACCTTCCAGCGCATATTCCGCCACTTCATCGGGGTGAGTAGTCTCCAGTTTCATGCCATATTCTTCCATCATCTTGCGCATATCTTCCACGGTCGTTATGCCTGAATCCGGCTTGTTCGGATCCTTCGGCAAATCTTCCGGGCGCACACGGTCAGAATTGAAAATACCGGTCTCAACCACATTCGGTCCCGGGAACAAGGCATTGACCTGCACCGGTGATTGCTGACGGCGCATCTGGAAATAAAGACCTTCAGTGATAGCGTGAACCGCTGCCTTGGTTGCGGTATAAACCGGTTGATCCGGGAACATCAGGAAGGCGCCATTACCTGAACCTGTAATCACAAAATGCGCCTCCGCATTCTGGGCAACCAGTTTTGGCATAAACGCATTGATCGTGTTGATAACGCCCCAGACATTGACGCGGAACCCCCACTCCCAGTCATTCAGGTTGTACTCCCACATCATACCGCCTTCTCCCGCACCTATGCCGGCATTGGCAAAAACCAGTTGCACGCCACCAAAATGAGAGAAAGCTTTTTCGGCAAAGGCATTCATTGAGTCCGCCTTACTGACATCAGCTTTGTGGGCGATAGCTTCAATTCCTTCGGCAGACAATGCTTTCACCGTATCATCCATATTTTGCTGATCGACATCGCCAATCATGATCCGTGCACCTTCGCGACCCAGCGCAAAGGCCAGCGAACGCCCTACCCCCGAAGCACCACCCGTTATCACCGCAACCTTACCTCTGAAATCCTTCATACCTACCCCTCAATTTATCTATTGTCAGAAAAACAACCGGGCAAAGCCCGAACGATCTTTATTCAACACAGTCAGCATAGGTAAAAAAAGGCATTAATCCAAGCAGCGGTATGCGTGATTTACCGAAGCGTTCATGACAATATTTCCCTCTTCTTTTCAGGTGTTGATTCTACTGTCGGCAAGTACAAGAAACGGATGGCCTGTTTTCGCCGACAAATGAATTTGAAATGCACTCCCGACAGGAAGAAACGGTAATAACCGCAGTTTATTCAGCACCAGTGTTAACATAATCTATGTCGCAAGTGTAAACAGCAGCATCTCATCAATACCCTGTAAAGGAAGTTATCATGAGCCAGAACAAACGATACAACCTCCCCATCCCCTTCGGCTGGTATGCAGTCTCACCCTCTGGCGAGCTGGAAAACGGTGCGGTCAAAGCCTTGCATTACTTTGACCGCGAGCTGGTTTTGTTTCGTACCGAAAGCGGGGAAGCCAAAGTTCTGGATGCTTTCTGCCCCCACCTCGGGGCACATCTAGGGCATGGGGGCAGCGTAGTTGGCGAAAGCATCGCATGCCCCTTCCATGGCTGGCAATTCAGTGGCGAAGGCATGTGTGAACACATCCCTTACGCCGAAAAAAAACCGGCAAAAGTTGTTGACCAGGCCTGTATTCGTCACTACCCGACCCGGGAAGATAACCATGCAATCTGGGTCTGGTATCACCCTCAGGATAAAGCGCCTCAGTGGCCGCTGGAACATATACCTGAAATGTTTGATCTTGAATACTGGTCCGAAACCCATTTTCGCGAATGGGTAGTGAATTGCCACATTCAGGACACAAACGAAAACGGTGTCGATAAAGCCCACTTCGCCTATGTTCACACAAGCCCTTTCGTCCCCTCTGCCGATGTCAAAGTTGACGGACATCGACGGGTTTCCGAGGTGCAGGGTCAAAGCCAGGCTTTTGATGAAACAGGCACCCCGATTAAAGACCAGTTCATGGCGCATTCATTTATTAGCAAGAGCTGGGGGCCGGGCTTCACCTGGCAACGCTTTCAGGGAGCAACCGATACCATGATGATGGGCACAATCACCCCCATCAGTCAGGAACAGGTTCACATGCGCTTTTTCTTCCGCTACCCCAAGCCGGAGACCGACATGGCCGCTCTTTTTACACAAGGTTATATGGATGAAATGTGCAGGCAGGTTGAACAGGATATCCAGATATGGAATTACAAGTGCTACCAGCCAAACCCCATTTTATGTGACGGAGACGGCCCCATTCATCAATACCGAAAGTGGTTTTCCCAGTTTTATGTGGAGTAATTGAATTTTATTCAAGGCATAAATAGCGCTTTACCAGAGTAGCCAGTTCTTCAATTTCCTGCGCCAAAGCTGCATTCCGGCTCTCACCTTTTCGGTAGGTCAAAATGCGTTGCAGCCAGTAACCGATAATAACCTTTACCGTCATGATCAAGGGGGAATAGCCTGCAGCCTGGTTTGCAGCAGGCTCGGGGTAAAACTCCGCATAGATCCACCACAAGGTTTTTTCTTCCATCGTTTGAACCAGGTTAGATGTCAATAATTGAGGAATACCATCAAACAGAAAATATAAAACAAGGGCATGTTCTTCAATATGATGAAGCGTGTCATGAATGAGCACATCAACATAAAAAGCCTGTGACTGCCTGCTATTTGCCCTGACCTTGACTGACAAACTCAAAAAAAACTGATCCATCAGACGGTTAACCCAGCCGGCAAGCACATCATCCGTATTGCCGAAGTATTGATAAACAGTCGCATAGGCCTGCCCGCTTTCCAGACAAATCTCACTCATGGTCAGTTTTCGATAACCCTGCCTCATCAAAACCCGAGCAGCCGCATCAAGAACAGCGTTGTACCGCGCAATCGATCTCTGCTGTTTTGGCCTGCGCCTTTGTTTTTTGTCGGTTTTTTGCACGCGAGACATTACCAGAACCCCTGGAAAAAACATGAGAGTATTTGATTTACTCTCGCATTATACTCTTCTCATACTGGACATTTCATCAGGGGAACAGGTAAGGCCAAATATCATGAGCACTATCAGCGAAGCAAGCACAACAACATGCCCGATTAATCATGATGACGGGGAAATACCGATACCAAACAGCCTTCCAAATACCGAGACCCCGGTTTCTGATAAAAACCCCTCCCCTGCCAACCTTGGCAGGTTACCTTTACCACCAGCGGTAGAAGGTGGCTTGCCTGTCATCGGTCGGGGGCTTGAAGTGATGAAACACCCGCTCAACTTTATGCTCAAATATGAAAAAAAACTGGGGGACTGTTTCAGGTTCAAAGTCGCCAACCGGGAATACTTTGTCATCACGAATGCTGATGGTTCCGAATTTGCAGCCCGTCACGGGCGCGAATACCTGAAGTCTGGTGCGCTGTGGAAGGATGTCATGAAAGAATGGGACAGCCCTAACCAGATTGTCGGGATTGATGGTCCGAAGCACACGGAGGCGCGGAGGCTGTTCAAACCGCACATGTCAAAAGACCTCGCCATTGATCGACATAAAATGTTTGAAGAAGTGACGAAAAAAGTCGTTGGTGATTTGCGCACTGGCGAAGAAACGTCGGTACGCAATCTGACCCGGTATCTTGTCAACAGTATCGTATCAGCCACCTTCAACGGTAGTACCGAATTAATGGATAAAGAATTTGCTGTAGACGCTATCGACTTCCAGACACAAACATTCAACATTTTTGTGCTGAAAAAATGGCCGACCCTGATGAAATGGCGGCCAAGCTATCGTGCCAAAGCAAAACAAGTCTGGAAATATGTCAACGATACCATCGAGGAAAAACGCAAAAACCCCGGCGATGATTTTGCGTCTTTCATACTTCAGGCTGCCAAAGAACATCCCGACCTTTTTGAAACAGAAGGTGACATCAAATTCGGGGTGCTGGCACCTTTATTTGCCGGAGCAGATACGGTAGGTACGACATCATCATTCCTTATCCATGAACTTTGCTTCAACCCAACCTTGAGACAGCGAGTGCAAAATGCTGCAGATAAGGCTGTCGCAGAAAATCAGGGTGAAATACCATCACCCGATGTACTCAAATCTTCAGTGCCGGAACTTTATGGCGCCTGCATGGAAACACTTCGCCTGTACCCGACTGCTTTTTCCATAGGCAGAACCGCCACAAAGGATTTCGCATACAAGGGTTATCGAATACCGGAAGGCAGTGAAGTCCTGATTGTCACGACAGCGGCACATTTTGATCAACGCTTCTACAAAAACCCCCGAAAATTTGACATCGATCGCTTCGCTGCTCCACGCGAAGAACACAAGGCCCGATATGCCTTTTTACCTTATGGCGTAGGCACGCATGTTTGTCTTGGCGCAGGTTTTTCTGAGCTGATGTTTCTGACCGTAGCCGCCACGCTGATTTATCACTTCGACTTTGAAGTTGCAGACCCCTACCGTCAGTACAAACAGATTTTTGACCCGTCACTGGGTCTGGAAAAAGGGTTTAAAATCAGAATGAAAGGCTGGCGTCACTAACACTGAAAAAAA
The DNA here is from genome assembly GCA_020443005.1 of Pseudomonadales bacterium. GTDB lineage: Bacteria > Pseudomonadota > Gammaproteobacteria > Pseudomonadales > UBA7239 > JAGRJA01. The sequence continues at coordinate 11,455 of JAGRJA010000145.1, read as the reverse complement.
ATGCACCATTGCGGAGACTTCCAGAAAAAGCCTGACGCACAGCTATTTATTGGCCAAGGCTGGCATTGCGCTCTTCCATTTGTCGCATCAGTTCAAGATACTCTTTTCGATAGTCCTCTGGAAAATTCTGCACACTTTTTTCCCGTATCTTCTGATTTTTCTCTGCAAGATCACGATTAATGGTTTCTATCGATAACAGCTCATTCCATTTCTTTAATTTTGCCAGCATGGAAGCCTCATCCGATTCGCCGGAAATATGCTGAATTTCACTGGCATACTCCAGCTGAAACCCATCATCAACCGTATTGTCGGCAAGCTCTGCAAAAGGCTCAGCGTTTACTGCGGCTTTTTCAGGAACATCTTCTTTATCAGATGCATTCGTTATTTTCCCAAGCAAGGTAGAAAAACCCTGATCAAGTTTTTCCTTCACTTTTCTTTTCGGGTCAAGACCCAGGGGGTTATCCTTGAACACAACCGACGGTCGCCCCTCTTCACGGCCAACAATCGAATATTCTACTGACTCTGGTGGCGTCTGATTACTATAAACCCAACGCCCCTCCCGATCTTGCCACTTGTACATTATAGGGTTTTCGTCATTTTCGAAGTTTGTGGAAACCTCGCTGACGGCAGAGGTTGTGGCAGAAGGATTGGACGAAAAAGAACCCGAAAAATAAATCCATAAAGAAATCGCACTCATCGAGAACAGAACAAACAGTGCAATAAACGATTGATTGGTATTTTTCACTGGCTAACAACAGGTTGCTAGAAACAATCAGCCCCGTAATCACGAAGCCCCCCGGAAGGACTATAACAGAATGAAAAAAAACAAAAAGCCCACAATAATGTGGGCTCTTGAGTCCTGATTTGTTCAAACCGCCATAACTGGCGAGTCAAAAAAGATCAGATAGGAACGATATTCTCGGCTTGAGGGCCTTTCTGGCCTTGAGTAACAGTAAACTGAACTCGCTGACCTTCCTGAAGACTTTTGAAACCTGTACCGCTAATCGCCGTATGATGAGCAAAAACATCAGGACCTGACTCCTGTTGAATGAAGCCGAAACCTTTTGAATCGTTAAACCACTTTACTGTTCCAGTTGTTGTAGACATAGATATATCCTGTTATTTCAAAATTAAAATGCGCCCGGAACGCTATTCGGGCAGTTGTGCTGGTATTCGGGCAGTTACTAATGAAAACAAGACATGGAACTAAAGATAGGACGATGAAATGGGACTTCAGTAAAACATAACGCACATACAAGCGTAGGCACACTATACAGGATATCAATGATTAGTCAATTTATTCTGCACCCTCTACCCGGGGCAAAGTTTTCCCACATAAATCACCAGGAATCTATATACTGTACCATCTACCCTGTTTGACAGGCGAGAAACCTCAGCGGTAACTCGCTCCACTATTGAAAGCCGGAGACCCGGTTTTTTCTCTTGTATTCAAACTTACACTCACCCAAACCGGTATTCAGCATTATGGCCAAAAACAGTTCTGGCAAGAAAAACACTGACAAAATCACACGCGATGACCTTGAAAACCATGTCAATGCCTTTCTGAAAAAAGGCGGTGAAATCCAGCAAATCCCTTCAGGCGAGACAGGCTTTCAGCCCAACAAAGGGCCGAGACACATCGTTATCCAGTCTTCATCCAACAAATAGCCTCAAACGCGCTCACAGGTTTTTCCGACTACACAATGCCTCGCTACACAATGCCTGGCCACTCATGGCAAACAGGCCACATTCCTCTGCGCTGAAGGGTCGCTCCCGGTCAATGAAACACCTCCGCCTCTGGCCATCGATCGGTGACTCGTTTCAATAAGTACCTATAGCTCACTTGCGGTTTGCAATAGATAATCGCCAACATTTTTACTTTCAACCGCTTGTTGTGAGAGAGAAGTCCATGAGCTTGCGAAATTTCACTGAAACAGCCTTTGAACGCTGGAGCGAGTTTGCTGTCCGGCATTGCTGGTTCGTTTTGCTTGTTGTTATCGGTGCAACCCTTGCCGTTATCCCTCAGCTGAAAAACATGTGGATGGATTTCTCTTCGGAAGCCTACTTACCCAAACACGAGCAAAGTGTTCTCGATTACGACCAGTTCCGGTTTCAGTTTGGATACAGCGGCACAGGCATTATCGCCATCGAAACCAGTGACAGTATTTTCACACTGGAAAACCTGCAGAAACTAAAGGCGCTTCAGGATGACATTGAAGAGAATGTCCCCCACATTGAAGAAATCACCAGTCTTGTCAGTGCCACGCACAGCAGCGGTGAAGATAGCAGCCTGACAATAAGAGATCTGGTTGAACTTTGGCCAGAAACCGAAGCCGATCTGCCTTCCTTCAAAAAAATGGTGCTCGACAACCGAAACTATGCAGGAAATCTCGTTTCGAAGGATGGCAAACTGACCACGCTTATCATCAAGCCGGATAATTATACTGCCGAGCATGGTAATGACTCGCTGGAAAGCCTGATGGACGGGTTTGATGATGAGCCTGTAGACACAAGCACCCGGTCAACAGCTTCACAACGCCCCGACAGCCGGGAAAATTTTCTCAAACCTGAAGAAGAAAGTGAATTTGCTGAAACACTGATAGAAGTGGCAATGCAGCACGAATCTGCAGGTTTTCATATTCATGCCAGTGGCATGCCTGTGGTAAATTTCAAACTTGCGATTGACCTCGGCATGTCCATGGTTAAAGACATGGCTATTGGCATGCTTGTCATCATTCTTCTGCTGGGCATTCTTTTTCAGAGAGCTTCAGGCGTCATTATGCCCTTGCTTGTTGTAGTACTGTCCTTACTTACAACGCTGGCCCTGATGCCGCTTTTTGGCGTTCCCTTTATGGGGAGCACCCAGATTCTGCCCACTTTTCTTCTGGCTGTTGGTATCGCTGATTCACTGCACATTTTGAGTATTTTTTATCGACGCTATGATGATGGTTACGACAAAAACGAATCTATCGTCTACGCGATGAAACAGACCGCTGTTGCTGTATTGATGACAACAGCAACCACTGCAGCCGGCCTGTTATCGTTTGCTTTCGCCGATTTGCGCCCCACACAAATGTTGGGCATATTCGGTTCTATTGGCGTCATTCTCGCATTGATTTATACCATTGCCCTGATACCGGCTCTGCTTGCCATTCTCCCCATTGCACAAAAAAGCAATTCAGAAACCCTCAATCGCACAGGAAAAAAAATCACCCTCTGGCTGGACAACTGTATCGTTGCTCTCGGAAATATCGGGGTTAACCATGCAAGAAAAGTTGTCAACATCTCATTGCTGGCGGCCGTTCTATCCGGAGTCGGTCTTTTCAAACTGACGATGAGTCACGACCCGATTCGCTGGTACCCTGAAGGCCACCCGGTACGGGTTGCCACCGAAACACTGGACGAAAAACTGAGTGGCTCCATGACACTTGAAGTGGTGTTGGACAGCGGCAAAGAGAACGGTCTTTATGACCCTGCCGTGCTGAAATTACTTGAAGATATTGAGCAAAAGGCTTACCAGACACATTACAAAAACCTTCACATTCTTAACACGAACTCAATTCTCAATGTCATCAAGGAAAATCACAAGGTTTTGAACAGTGACAATCCTGCGTTTTATCGAATACCTGACAACAGGGAGATGATTGCACAAGAGCTACTTTTGTTTGAAAACAGTGGTTCCGATGATCTGGAAGAAGTAACAGACAGCAATTTCAGAACTGCAAGACTGACATTGATGCTGCCATGGAATGAAGTGCTCAATTTTGGCGGCTTCATTCAAAGCCTCAGAAATGCATTTGACGCTTCTCTGCAGGAAAGCCAGCTGGAAAATGTAAGTTACAAGATGGTCGGGCTTTTGGTCATTGCAGCAAAAACACTGGTAGTAATGCTGAACAGCACCATTGAAAGCTACATGATCGCCTTTACCCTTGTTGGTATCCTGATGTTTCTTTTAATGGGTGGAATAAAGAAAGGCTTGCTGGCTTTTGCACCCAATATCGTCCCGATTTTATTCACACTAGGCATGATGGGATGGTTTGGCATCCCGCTAAACCTGCTCACAACCATGCTTGGCTGCATCATTATCGGCATTTCTGTTGATGACACGATACACTTCATGCATCATTTTCAGAATTATATTCTTACTGATAACAGCTCCAAAAAGGCCATCGAACACACATTGAGAATGTCGGGGCGGGCAATTGCCTTCACTTCAATTGTTCTTGTCGGCTGCTTCCTGGTTTATACACTGGACACTTTTCTGACTTCGATTCAATTCGGCATCTTGTTAAGTTTTGCAATCACTGTGGCCCTGTTTTCCAACTTGTTGCTTTCGCCGGCCTTACTGACACTGTTCTGGAAGTACACAAAATAAAACCGGGCTGATCATTGCCGTAAACTATCGCGTCACAGCACCTTCAGTCATGCTCCAATTTTTGGGCATTCACAACCGCATACCGCAATTTAGTTTCAGCAACCGCCAAACGATGATCAACAACAGGCTTTGGGTAAAAACCCACGGACATACTTGCAATTTTGTGAATTTTATCGGGGGACAAGCTGGCAAGTTCAGGCACCCACTGCTTGATATACCGGCACTCAGGATCGAATTTCTTTTGCTGAATCCACGGGTTAAAAATCCGGAACCAGGGTTGAGCATCACAACCGGTTGAAGCTACCCATTGCCAATTGCCGTTATTCACAGCCGGATCAAAATCAATCAGATTTTTCATAAACCAGCGTTCACCCTGTCTCCAGTCAATTCCCAGATGCTTTACCAGAAACGAGGCCGTGACCATCCTGACCCGATTATGCATAAATCCCGTCGCCAACAACTCCCGCATGCCGGCATCAACAATGGGATAGCCTGTCAACCCCTTACACCAGCGCTCAAAACATTCACTACTGCTGTTCCAGATAATTGCATTGTATTGTTGTCTAAATGCAGCTCGATAAACACCGGGGAAGAAAAAAGCGACCTGATAAAAAAAATCACGCCAGAATAAGGAGCGTATCAATCCATGCCCTTCTCCGAATTGTTTCCTTATCAAGTGATAGACTTCGCGTACTGAACATGTACCAAATTTGATATGCGCCGAAAGGCGTGATGTGAGATTTTCTGCAGGAAAATCCCGGTCTTTGTCGTATGTTGAAAGTTTTTGGAGTTCTGCGATAAGAATATCTGCTTCATTGCGCCCGCCCTTCGAAGTCAAGGGATGAGCCTCTTTCGTTTTTAGCCGCTTTTCAAAACAAGTTTTTAATTGAAGCCCTTTTACTCGCTGTGGTTTCGTCAATCGGTTTTGAGGGCAAGGTTTTGGCAAAGGCACAACCAGTTGTCTCGCGCGATGATAAAATGGAGTGAATACGGTATAACTTCCTCCACCAGACTTCTTCATTACTTCACCGGGTGCTGTCAGCAACAGATCAGTTTGCTGTATCAGGGGTATCGACAGGTTTTTGAGTGCAGATTCAATTTGTCCATCCCGTTGCTGACTGTAGGGTGAATAGTCCCTGTTCACAAAAACAGCTTCTATTTCTTCATCCCTGACAACATTGGTAACACAATCACATGGACGCCCTTGCAGCACAACAAGCTCACCACCTTGACGAGCAATTTCTAAAGAAAGATCGACCAGGGATTGATAGAGAAAACGGATAGCGGCCTGTCTTTCAGGCTTGAGCAGCACAGAATCAATTACAAAGAGGCAAAGCACATGCTCACTCTGTTTCAATGCCCTGATAAGTGCCGAGTTATCATGTAAACGCAAATCCCGCCTGAAAACAAACAGGGATTTTTTATAGCTACCTTTCATCTATCCAACTCCGTTACTGCTGCTTTTTCTGCAAGAAAAATTGCATTCATCATGAACCATTCACACTGCTCTTTGCGTATCAGTTACAAGTTTTATACAGTAAAAACCGTGGAAAGGTTTATCAAAATAATGATGATTTTCACTCCGGGCCATTTCCCCAATTTTCCGCTTCTGCTCAATTTTTTGCTTTTCCAGTTTGGCTGGTTCGCCTGTGTGCTCACTCCGGTCACAACTTCAGTCGCAGTGACAATGACCATATTGATCTTCCATTTTCTGATAATGGGTAATCGTAAAGATCTGCCACTACTCTTGCTCTGCATTTCAACCGGTTTTATCTTTGACTCTTTGCTTCAAATTTTTGGCTTAATGGATTTCCGTGGCGACACCCTGTTCCAACCAGTCTGGCTCACCTGCCTTTGGGTTCTTTTTGCTATTACAATTCCCCATTCACTGGCCGTATTCTTTCAATTCGGAAAATGGTTCTGCTTTGCTAGTGGTTTTACAAGCGCCCCGCTGAGTTATCTTGCCGGTGTAAAACTGGATGCAGCAAGTTTCGCCTACAATCAAACTCACACCCTGATATTCATCGGCATTGCATGGGGGCTGTTAATGCTTCTTTATCGTCAGGCATGGCTACGATATCAGCCAGCCTTATTGAACGCACAATGAACACTAAAAAACCAATCTCTACGATGTTTGTTGCTGCTTTTTTCTCCCTGTCTATGAATGCAGCCCACGCATCCATGATCACAGGAACCTCTTTTGATAGAAGCTCCCTTAAAGTGCAGTATATTGAGCAACACCAACACAACTCAATGAATAAAACCACCACCGTTGCATATCTTTCACCTGACAATAGACTGCTCGCCTATAAAGAAGTGTTATTTACAAAAGCCGGTTTCTGCCCAAGTTTTGAAATTTATTTCGCACACAATAAACGAAGCGTCGGTATAACCCCAAAAAACGAAGAAATTTTATTGTTTACACGCGAAGAAAATGGAAAGCAAAATCAAAAAGCAATTCCTAATGTATTTAAAACCGGAGAATCAGATACTCTTGTTTGCGATGCGGGCTTCGACAACTTCGTGCGCGAACAGATATCTGGTAAAACATACATTGCCGAACACAGCTTTTACTTTGCGCTACCCAACCATTTGACTTTACTAAAAATGAACATCCGGGAAATAAAACCTCCTGATCTTGATTCAAAAACCAGAAAATTCAAAGAGATGAATTGTAGCCAATGCGAGGAAAATGATTTCCGCTATTTCATCATTGAACCGGAAAACTGGTTATACCGAAAACTCACCAGCCCCGTAACACTGGTCTATCACAAGAATCAGTTACTGATATTTTCAGGACGATCAAACATTGCAAGCAAGCAGCACGGCATAACAGATGTGATTATCTTTTATGAATACAGCAAACAGACTCATGCCCCATCCCACTGACAAAACAATTTACTGAGACAGAAATTCCGATCGTGTTTTAGGGTCTTGCCTGAAGCTGCCACCCAGCGCAGTAGTCTGGGTGCGAGAGTTTGCATCCATAACTCCTCGCGCTTTCACACAGTAATGCGCTGCGTCTATGGTTACAGCAACATCATCTGTTTCCAACAGTGTTTGCAGCGCCACCAGAACCTGCTGGGTAAGCCTTTCCTGCACCTGAGGCCTTTGAGCAAAAAAGCGTACAATCCGATTGATTTTCGACAAACCTATAATTCTGGTTTTCGGGATATAAGCTACTTGAGCGACACCGTCAATCACAACAAAATGATGTTCACAGGTGCTGGTAAATGTAATATCTCTTACTTTTACCATTTCTTCGACATTCATCTTGTTATCGATAACCGAAATTTTCGGAAAATGACCGTAATCCAGACCGCCGAAAATTTCATCCACATACATCTTGGCAATTCGATGTGGTGTTTCACACAAGCTGTCGTCTGCAAGATCCAGACCCAGTGTTTGCATTATATCCTTGAAGGAGGATTTTATTTTTTCATAGCGACTATCGCGATCAAGCCCGTTATCAATCAACGGTGTTTCAAGACCTTTTTCAATCAAGGTATCTCGCACCTTGATTACTTCAAATGATAATGCCGACTGAGCAACAAAAGGTCGATCATTTTCTATTATGCCCATAAAACTTCCCTCTATTTGATGGCATCTAAAGGATATTGCCAATGGTATTGATTAACTTGACTGACGACAGGCAGATAACTCAACCGATACCGAATCGGAAAACCTCAGCGCGTGTGGCTTGTCAATCTTGATACTGGCACGACCAACGCGTTCATCCCCCATAATCATGAGCAACAAATCGTGGGTCAGTTTTTCGAGCAAACGAAACCGTCCCTCTTCTACATAATGTATGATTTTTTTCGTGATCAGCTTGTAATTCAACGCATCCTCTTCATAATCCGATTTTCCTGCCCGCGAGGCGTCGTAGGCAAGCTCAAGATTTATCACAATATCCTGCTGTTTGGTTAATTCTTCAGGGTTGAAACCAATATAGGTTCTTAACCGCAGGTTGCTGATTCTGATTACCGCTTCATCAACCGAGACTACTGAACTTTTTGTTCGCAGGGATTCAACAACAGGCACGGGAAAACTCCTTTCATTATTTTGGTTTTACGCGTCAGGTTCTTGATTGGATCACTTTTATTACAGAACCTCTTTAAGTACAAACGACAACCCATATCCACACGAAACAGCATGTCATCAATTATTCGTCGAAATACAGACAAAAAAACCCGACATTTGCGGGTTTCTGAGATAGCGGATATGTTGACAGGTTTATACGATGATTTATCAACTCACATGTGTGCCACGCCCTATGCCCCCAGTTGTTTTCACTTGCCCCCAAAAATACCCCAAACTTGCTATAGATACCCCCATACAAGTACGGACTACTTCGGACACAGTATAAACAAAAACCCAGCAATTACGCTGGGTTCAGGACGATTATGGATAACTAAGGATGTTTGATTGGTGCCCAGAGCGGGACTCGAACCCGCACAGCCGTTGGCCACTACCCCCTCAAGATAGCGTGTCTACCAGTTCCACCATCTGGGCAAAAAACTACTGATTCTCCTCCACCGGACTGTCTGAAGGAATATCGCTCTGAATCGCTTTGTTGAGCACAGGAATGTCACTATCATCATTAACAACTATGCGATCCGGAACGGACGACTTTTCTACCGCCTCAATCACATCTGCCGATGGAACACCGACATCCACCTGCAGACTCGCACGGTTCTTGGTAACAATCGCCAACCCTATACTGCTCACAAAAAATACAGCCACTAACCAGGCCGTTGTATGACTCAGGATATTACCGGAACCGGCCGCACCAAAAATTGTTTGGGATGCTCCACTACCGAAAGAAGCCCCCATTTCAGCGCCTTTGCCCTGTTGCAGCAGAATAAGCCCGATGATGGCACAGCAAACCAGTACATGACCAGCTATGAGAATTTGTTCCATTTTACGCTACCTTTCTGTGCAGGCTTAAAACTACAATGCCGCACGACATATATTTAAAAACTCTTCTCCGTCGAGTGAAGCGCCACCCACCAGACCACCATCAATATCCGCCTGCTGAAACAGGCTTGCCGCATTTGACGACTTGACGCTACCACCGTAAAGAAGCTTCATCTTTCTTGCCGCAAGCTCACCCAACAGTGTTGCTATTTTATTGCGGATGAACGCATGTACTTCCTGTGCCTGCTCCGGAGAAGCTGTTCTGCCTGTCCCGATGGCCCAAACCGGCTCGTAGGCGATGATCAGCATCTGGCTTGTTTGATCATTCAATAGCGAAACAACCGCCTCAATCTGCTCGGCAATAATGTCCAGTGTTTTACCGGATTCTCGCTGCTCCAGCGTTTCACCCACACAAAGTATCGGCTGCAAACCACACTTCAATGCCTGCAGGTATTTACTTGCAACCAACTCACTGGTTTCAGCATAGTCATGGCGGCGTTCCGAATGCCCTACAATCACATACTGGCAGCCGACATCTTTCAACATATGGCCACTGACCTCACCGGTGAAAGCACCGCTATCTGCATGGCTGAGATTCTGGGCACCCAGCGCAAGCCCGGAACCGGCAACCCGCTCAGCCAACCCGGACAAATAGACAAAAGGAGGGCAAATTGCCACTTCGACACCCTGTGTGCCATCGGCCTTGATGCTATCGAGGCCGGAAACCAGAAAGTCGACCAGGGCTCTGTTTGTTTCACCAGAACCATTCATTTTCCAGTTACCGACAACCAGAGAACGAGCCATCAACGACCTATAACCTTGACTACCTAAAAAAGGTCGCCAATGTTAAATGAGTCGCCCCTAACATACAAGCGCCTGATCAGCAGCAATTGCAACCACAACCGATTAAATAACCAGAGTTCGTAGCAATATCCGCCCTGGCAATTAATTCAACTCTTCCTCAACCACTGAAACCAGCGAGTTAACGAGTGGCTCAATCAGGGAACGCTCTTCACCCTCAACCATTACCCTGATAACCGGCTCTGTCCCGGAAGGCCTTAACAGCACCCTGCCGCGATTACCCAGGCTGCTCTCAACATCGGACACCGCCTGTTGTATACGGGCATTATGCTGTACATCGACCGAACCGGATGTGCGCACATTGAGCATGATCTGGGGAAATTTCCGTACGCCCTGCTTCAGCTCACAGAGTGAGCCTTCTGAACTGACCAGTGCACATAACACCTGTAAGGCCGCTACCAGCCCATCTCCCGTTGTCGTCAAGTCATCACAAATGATATGGCCGGATGACTCTCCTCCAAGATGCCAACCTCTCTGTTGCATGGCCTCAATGACATAACGGTCGCCAACCTTTGAGCGAATAAACGGCAAACCCAACTCCCTCAGCGCTATCTCGAACCCGAGATTGGTCATCAAGGTACCGACCACTCCACTGCTATCCCCACGCTTCTGGCGGTCGCGAGCAATAATAAACAAAAGCTCATCTCCATCGAGAAGCTCTCCTTTTTCATCAACCATAATCAGTCGATCGCCGTCCCCATCAAGTGCAATACCCAGATCAGCACCTTCATCAACAACCTTTTTCTGCAAGGCTTCCGGCTGGGTGGAACCACAACCCTCATTGATATTAAAGCCATCCGGACTGGCCCCCATTTCCAGCACTTGTGCACCCAACTCACGAAACACATTGGGTGCAATATGATAGGTAGCGCCATGAGCACAATCGACGACAATCTTTAGATTCTTGAGATGGTAACGGGCGGGAAATGTACTTTTACAAAACTCGATATACCTGCCTGCAGCATCGGTAATGCGCTTCGCCTTACCAAGAGTTTGAGAAGATGCTGTCTGCATGGATTGTTCGAGCATTTCTTCAATCTCATGCTCAAGCTCATCGGGCAATTTGCGACCCTCACCACAGAAAAACTTGATGCCATTATCATCAAACGGATTGTGGGAAGCACTGATCACAATACCTGCCTGAGCGTGAAAGGTACGGGTAAGATAGGCGATGGCCGGTGTCGGCATCGGTCCGAGCAAGCCGACATTCACACCGGCTGAAATCAGCCCAGCCTGAAGCGCTGACTCAAACATATAACCGGAAATACGGGTGTCCTTGCCTATCAATATGAGCTTGCG
>JAGRJA010000144.1 GCA_020443005.1 Pseudomonadales bacterium | reverse complement strand
TGGCTTCGAACCAATTGGTCGGGGGTTCGAATCCCTCCGGGCGCGCCAATAAAATCAATGAGTTAACACCGAAACTCTTCCGAGCAGCCGTACAAAGTCACCTAAACACAATTTCGCCCCCTCTTTTATGACCCCATCTAGCTTAGCGCCAACAACACTCAGATTTTGACTATGCACAAGATCCAGAATAGAGTAACTGGATTAGAATTCAGACAAAATCCAACAATAAATGCGTGATTTCAGCTTTATCCTCAAAAGCCCAGAAGACATAAGTCCAAAGCAAATTGATCACTGGGATTATCTAGCCGCTCATTCAAATACACCCGACCCGCAATCGTGTGGACCAGCATGGCAGCTCACAGCATTTGCTAATTCTCGAAGGCGAAACCTGCCCATCTTGTTTCTCCAAAATGAGACAAGTCAGACTGTCTTTTCCATACAGGAAGCAGGCGAGAAATGGCTGCTCGAACCACTGGAAGCTCACTGGGAATTCGGCTCTCCCATGCTTGGTCCGGAAGCCTTGCAGTTGTTTGAGGACGCAATTACAGAGCTATTCCAAAATGAGATGAAATGCACAATTACTGTAGAGATTGCTGGCCTCTCCCCCGATGATGTTTTGCTGAACAGCCTTCGTTCACGCGCTTTATCCATGAGCCCTCTTTTTGACCAAGACCCAGCTGTATTTGCTTCACTAGACGGCGGTTTAGAAGGTTGGCTATCTCGTCGAAGCCGGTGTTTCCGAAAAGCGTTACGGAAGGCTCAATTATGCGCAAAAGAACAAGGTATTACCTTTGAACGATTGAAACCAGAAAACTGCGTAGAGGTGTCCCAGCTGTACGGCAGAATGTTGGATGTAGAAACTCGAAGCTGGAAAGGCCCTTTAAAGACCGGATTGTTCTCACTGACGCGTTTTTATCGAGAACTACTTGGGTTTTATGCTGAGCGTGGGGCAGCGCGTGTTGTCATGGCAGTAAAGGATGGAATCGACATTGGCTTTTGTTTTGGTGGAGAGAGCCACGGTATTTACCGTGGTCAGCAGACGAGTTTTGATGAGCGTTTCAAGTCGCTGAGCATCGGAACTCAAATGCATGCAGAAACAGCAGCCTGGCTCAGTGAATTGGGTGCAACTATTCAGCACTTCGGACCGCTCCAAGATGTTACTCACTACAAGACTAATTTATGCGAAGTTAGTCTTGAAAGCGTAAGGGCAGACTTCATATTAAGGCTTTAGATCATACCGCACTTCACCCTGAAACGGACGACTGTTTAACCTGAATCGACAGAGCCAGGCTCAGATACAGCGAAAAAAAACCGGCCACGAGGACCGGTTCCTAAAACGGACGACTGCCAAGGCTAGGGCGTAACCCAGCGCGGATTCTGCATATAGATGCGACCGCCCCATATACCCGCCATCTGCTTGCCCTTTTCATTGAGTATCCAGCATGTACCATTCTCAATGAAGCCATACTTCAACTGACCGCTCGTGTCACCCGCCATACAAACCTCAAGGTTGGGATTGCCATTCACATCATAACCGGCAACCGGTGAAGTAAAGCCTGGAACAACCGGGTTCTTGTCGAGACCGATATTGAAGCGGCTACTGTCTGCGATCAGCACATCGAATACCGGTGTACGGTAGCCATCTGCTCCCAGTGAAATATCACAGGTCACCTTCCACTGCGAATGCCACCAGACACCGACATAGAACTTGTTACCTACCAAGGCACGGCAGGGCAGGAACTTGTTTGACTGGTTGACGCCTGGCGGCGGTGTGCCACCCGGTATTTTCGGGGCACCCTGACGACCCTCTGCCATACCCGATGACATGTAGTGCTCCATGGCACCCCACCAGCCACGGTGGCGATAGGCCCTGGCCACATCCGGGTATTTAAAGTAGTAATACTGGGCATTGAACAGATTACTGCCCACGCGCCCTTCTTTCAGGCCCGCATTAAGCCAGTGGGTGAAGGCCCAGAACATGGCATTGGGTGGGTACCTTGTCGATTTGGGATACAACCCGGCCGGAATGGGCAGCTCATGGGTGCGGCCCAGTACATTCAGCTCACTCTTGTAATACTCAGAGTTTGGGTCATTGGCCTGAGTGCGCAGATCCCAGTCGTTCGGGTGCAACCAGCCATAACCACTCCAGAAATTAGTGTCATAGCCGGCGTTGTACCAGTCACGGTTGGCCATCGCATGCGGAATCAGGTCGGGGTTGTTATCCAGATAGTAGACCGGGCTGAACCAGGGCGACCAGCCATGCTTATGCGCTTTCCAGAAGGGGTTCCAGAAATCGATCATCACATACCAGTCACGCGGGTTATGGCGGAAGCGGTCAGGGCGGTAGACCTGTGCAAACCATTCATACCAGAAAGCCTGAATCGGGAACATGCCAAAGGTTTTATCCCAGTCATTCGGGCTGGAGGCAAACAAACCGCCAATGGCATTGATGGCTGTGGATGCAGCACCGGCAATCGCCTCGCCGGTATCCGTTACACCGCCGTAAACTTCCATACCAACCGTCGTCGCCCCATTGGCAATTTCCTTGCCGGCGATTTCAAGCCCCTGCAGGATGATCTTGCCCAGGTCACCGGCAAGGTGCTCGATCTTCTTCAGGATGTAACTGCCAATGCTGTCGGGGCGGAATACCATGTCCAGCGGCACTGCCGGCTTCAGGTGCTGGCCAAATACTTCAAAATCTATGTTCGCACTGCCCGAACGGTTGCTCACACTCACATTCAGGTTGGCACCGTTGAACTTGAACGACCCCACCACCTCGCCCGCTATCGGGGCCAGTACCGGAATCGACGAGGCACCACTGCGCACCGCCTGGTTCACCTTGTCAAAGTTCAGCGACATGTTCAGGTGTCCCTTGGCCACATTCAGCACATCACCCGACATCAAGGCCTGCGGGTTGCCTTCAAAGTGGGCATCGATATTCTGGGTAATACCCGCCTGGGTAAAGCTGCCCTTGTAGGCCATGGTCGGGCCGCTCAGGTTGACATGACCAACATTGAGCCCGGTCGGGGCAATGATCACTTCCATATCACCCACCGGGGCCATGCCGGCAGCTGCCATCTGGTCAAGTCCGTACACGATGGTCTTGAACGGCTCCTGATTGGCAAAGGGCAGCGCCTTGAAGGTGGATGACATCGAGGTGTTGTTTTTCTTCAGCACCATGCCGGCACCCGGGCTGGTGTCGACATCGATCAGCAGGGCACCATCGACTGACTGGCCCATCATCTTGCCCTGACTGATGGCGACCTCGATACCGGTGGGTACGGTCGGTGCCGCTGCCGCAACCGACAGCTTCATGGTGCCGCCGGCGGCCTGGGCGACACCGACTCCCAGTACATTCCAGACGCCGGTGCACTCGCTATCGGGGTTGGTGTTGGCATTCGGCGTGCTGCGACAGGCACCGGAGAGTTCACCGCCAAAAGTCAGGTTCATCTCGTTGTCGATCTCGCCGGTCGGGCTCAGTTTCATCCAGGGGTCCCAACGGGTCGGCTTGACATAGAAGGTGCCGGTGCCTTCCATCGAGAAAGAGGGCGCACCCATCGATTGCTTCACATGCAGGATCATCTCGGCATCCTTGAAGGCTGCCTGGGTATCAATCTGTGGTAACAACGAAGGCGTCATCGCCCAGGTATCAAACAGCACCAGCGAGATGGCGAGGTCGAGTTCGGCATTGGCCTGGGTCAGGCTGACTTTCATCTTCACCTTGCCCGGCATGCCGAAGAATTTGGCTGCCGCTACCACTTCTTTCAGCACCGTGGCCAGCGGGTTGTTGCCCCCGGCGATCTTTGCCGGATCAAAGCTCCCTTCCACCGCGAACAGCTGGCCTGAGGAGGCATCCATACCCTGGGCGCCATCCAGGCTGATCACCCCTCTCAAGGGCGACAGGAAAGTCGAGGCCTGCGGTACGGCCTTGATCATTTCCGCTATCGGGTCGATGCTGCCAAAAGATTGCCCCGCTGCGCTTGGGCCCTCGTTGTACTTCACATACCAACGCCCCTCACTCAGGCGCCAGATCACATAATCACTGCGTCCATCACCATTGATATCGGCAGAAACCGGTACATCACCCGCCATACCCCACTGAACGGTCGCCTTGTCCTTGACATACCAGTTCCCTTCAGAAGGTCGCCAGACTACATAATCATCCTTGCCATCTCCCTCGTAGTCAAAACGGAGGGGAATATCACCGTTGACGCCCCACTGCACCGGAGGATGACCAGCGACATACCAGTTGCCCTCACTCGGGCGCCAGACCGTGAACTGGTCACGGTTATCACCGGTAATATCCATCGGAATGATGGCATCGCCCGGATTACCCCACGGACCAAAAGCCGGGATACCGGGGATATACCATTTGCCATCGCTGGGCCGGAAGATACCGTATTCATCCTTGCCATCACCATTGCTGTCAAAGGCGAAGGGAATATCACCTTGCATACCCCACTGGAAGGTCGCCTTATCCTTGACGAACCAGGTGCCGGAGGAAGGACGGAAGATCGTCAGGTCGTCCCTGCCATCACCGTCATAATCGAAACTGCCGACCGGAATATCGCCCGGCTGGTCACCCCACTGGATGGTGGCTTTATCCTTGATGTACCAGCTTCCAGCCTGGGATGAACGCCAGATCGTGAAATCATCCTTGCCGTCACCGTCGTAATCAAAACTCAGGGGAATATCGCCGGGCTTGTCGCCCCAGAGTACGCTGAAGGTATTGGCCAGCACATTGCCTGAAACCATGAGGCCACCAGCAATGGATGCGAGCAATGAAAGTGATTTGAACAAGGATGATTTTTTCTGCACGACGATTACCCCCGAGACCCGGTAATTTCTGGTTCCGAAAACCGGGTTCATTATTAAAAGAACTTCAAGATTTTATGACGCAGGCATCCCAGCCAATCGTTTAGCTTCGCTGATTTTCAAACCGATGTAAAGCAATCGGTTTACCACGATCAGAAATTTTCACAGACCGACAGCAACAGGGCTTCGGTGTTGTTCACCGCCATCACCTGCAGCGCCGGAATATCCAGCAACTCCATTACCGCCATCACCAGCAACACATCGCTGACACGGGTGGAAACGAAATCGCCCCCTCCAAGCTCGTCATCCGTTTTATCCAGCAAGGCAGGCAAACCCTGCTGCAGACTACTGCGACTGAACCCGGCGTTTTGACCAAAACGCGGATACAGTGAAAAATTGTGCACACCACCAATACCGATGACGGCCTTCTTGGTTTTGATAGCTTGCAGCACGCTATCCGGCACATCATCCAGCAACAATGTCACCAACACGGAAGCCAACAGGGCATCGGATTCAGACACCGGGTTGGGGCTGGCAGCACCTTCCCTGCCCTGCTCACGAATCAGCGCATCGCGAAAATCAATCGCACCCCAGGGCACATTCACCACATGGTGTTTGCCATCCGGCTCAAGGTAGCTCAACTGCATACTGCCGCCACCAATATCCCAGACCAGCACATCCATCGGGTCTTCCCCGCTGCGGGCCACCACACCACCAAAACCAAGCTCGGCTTCCTCAGCCTGGGAAATGACCTGAAACGGGATGCCGGTTTGCGATGCATAGTCATCGAGCACCTCATCGGCATTGACTGCTTCACGAAAGGCCGCTGTAGCAACACCGCACTGGCGATCGGCAAGAGCAACCGCATTCGCGGTCGATTGCAGCTGTATCACCGCTTCAAGACCCTGGCGCCGGATCGCTTCATCAAAATGTTTGTCACTGCGGTTATTCAGGGCATCCTGGTAGGCCACTGGTGAACGACCCTGATAGAAGGTTTGCAGGATTTTTCCCTGACAGGTATCAACACGCGCCAATTGCACCTTTGTGGCTCCTGATCCGATATCCAGGGCCAGCACATTCTTTTCACAAGGGGCATCATTGGCAGACTCACTTGCGGGAATCGGCAAAACGCCACAGGAAAACAAAAACAGGCACAGGCCACCCGGGAAAAGCAGCCTGCGATACCGCGTCAGGCTATTTCGCATCCGCGGCAATGACAGGCCACTCCCTGACAAGGTCGCTACTGCCATTTTTTTCGAGGATGCGCTCCCAGGCAGCACCGCCAATAAAGCTTTCCAGCGCCTGATTAAAGCGATCTATTTCGCTTTGCTCAAAGGACTGCCTCGAAAACCGCACTCCGATATCGACAAAACCCACCGCCGGCTCGATCAGGCGCACATCGTTGAAAACACCTTCGGAGCGGAATTCATAGCTGTCAGACACACTGCCCACAATGGCGGCATCCAATTCACCGAGAAACAGCTTGCGGATGTTTTCGCCATCCTTGCGATTACGCTCGATAGTGATTTTTTCATCAGCCTCAATCAGGGGATAACGAAAACCTTCACGACCACCGAGGCGGAGCCCGCGCAAATCGGCAAGCGTCTCAATCGAGAATTCATCCTGCTTGCTGACCAGCAACACATTGTATTCGCGCACCATTGGCAACGAATGAAAACTCTTTTCATCGCTCTGGCTCACCAGCTGGCTGGTGGCAATGTCAATGCTGCCTTTTTTCAGCGCCGCTTTCATTTCGCTGTTGGACATGCTGACATACTGGCGCTCGAAGCCCATATCTGACAGCAATGCATCCAGTGTCTCCAGCACAATGCCGAGCGGCTCACCGGAGCGCAGCTCGGCATAAAAGTTGTTGGGCACACCAATCAGCAGCTTGTCAGCACCCGTAGCGGATTTTTCCCGCGCACCCGCGTGCAAGGAAAAAACCAGCATCAGACACAAAAGCACCGTTGAGTAACATCGACGCAAAAAATTTGTAGGGCTCATAGCGGACCTCCAGAAGGCCAGGCCGGAGGCATGGGCATTGCAGGTGGATTGGAAGGTGTGGCACCGGGCATGGGCTGGGTATCAAATTGTGGTGGCGGTGTCATTTGATGAGCTTCCGGTTTTTTCTCATCGAGATAAAACGCCTTGCCACACGGCCCTTTCTGGCCACTGGGCAGAATGGCATCGCAGAGATTGGCATCGGTGAAAATCACATTATGAAAACGGGCACCGGTAAAATCTGCACCGGAAAGATCGGCGCCGGTAAAGTTCACCGCATCGAGTACCGAGCCCTTGAAACTGGCATCCACCAGACGCGCATTGCGGAAGTTGGTGTACTTGATCTGGGTATATTCCAGTTTTGTCGCCTTCATGTCTGCACCGGTAAAACTGGTACTGTCAAGCTGGGTACCCGACAGCACGGAGCGACGCAGCACAGCACCCTGAAAATCTGCACCGTGCAAATCGGCATTGGTAAAGTCGGTATCGCGCAGGTCGGTATTGCGCATATTGACATCGCGCGCCTCTGCAGCAATAAACGATGCACCAACCAGGCTCGCGGTCAGGAAGTTGGTGTTGGAAAGCACACTGTTGGAAAGATTGGCCCGGTCAGCCTTCACCAGCCGCATATTGGCATTACGAAAGCTGGCGCGGAACATGGCAGCATCTTCGAGGTTGGATTTGGAGAAATCGGCTTCATCAAAATCCGACCACTCCATGCGTGCATGCGTCAGCACCGCAGAGACAAAATCACCCTCGCGGAAATTTGACCAAGTCAGGTTGCTGCTGAACAGGTAGGCACCCGAGAGATCAACGCCTTCCAAATTGTTGCGGGAGAAATCTTCATAACGCAGATCACATTTGGTGCACTCGCCCCCCAAAGCCTTGTCAACATCATTGGCAGTTGCAAGGTTGGGCAGATGGAGGCAAGCCAGCAGAGCCAGCCATGAAGCAGTTTTATTCGGCATCATGTTGTTACCTCCTAATACCAGAGAAAATTCAGGGTCTGTTTCAGGCGGTCCTGAAGGTGCTGCATGTCTTGCCACTGTTCCAGCTCGACATCACCCGTGCGGAATTCACGATAAAGCGAATTCTGCTGCATGTGATGGAACACCGAGGCCCAGTTCGGGTAAGGCTTGAACCAGTCACTGTAGCGTGCACGCAGGTTTGCAATCGGGCGCTCATCTTCCGACAAGCCTTTTTCATATTCGATACGCGCATTTTCAGGCTGGTAGACATATTCGGTCGGGCGCGGCGTAATCAGGATCAGCACCGATTTCTGGAAGTCCTTGGTCTGCTTTTCAGAAAACAGGTATTGCATGATCGGCACATCCTGCAGCAGCGGCACACCGTCGCGCCCTTTTTCCGACTCTTTCTCACTGAGGCCACTCAGAATCAGGGTTTCACCATAGCGCATCACCACATTGGAGTTGACCTGGGTTTTGGAGGTTTCAACCTTGAAGGTGAAGTTGATATCGGAGCTGGGCGTTTTGAGGAAGGTGCGCTCGGCCTTCACGCGCAGATTGATGCGCCCGTCATCGAGGAACTTGGGTGTAACACCAAGCTTGACCCCGACCTCTTTCTGGATCGAGACCGATTGCCCACCCTGAGAACCGGTGGCAACCGCTGCAGCATTCAGCTCGACCCCGGAAAAAAATTCCGATTGCTGGTCGGCCATGGCGATAATGGTCGGGCGCGCCAGAATCTCGTTGCGCTGGCTGCGCGTGTTGAAAATATTCAGCGAGTAGGTCAAGGCCGGTACGGTCAGCGCCTTGGTAATGGTATCGGTGTTATTGATGGTGGTGCTCGAGCCAAAAGAGTTAACACTCAGCGTAGTGGTTTCATTTTCGGTTTTACCCCAGGCCGGTTGCGACTGGCTGCCAAACTGAATTTTCAAACCATTGAGCAAATTGATGCCCTGGCTGGTACCCAGCGTTTCCTCGGTGCGGATGATGACCACATCAACCACCACCATTTTGGCATTTTCGGCACTGGTATCTCCACCACCAGTGTCACCACCTGAGGCAGCTGAAGCCCCCCAGGAATTGCCACCACCGCCTGCACCCCATTGCGCCTTGATCAGGCCGCCCTGATTCTGTGGATTCTGATCGGCATTCCGATAGAGGTAATTCCAGTCATCAAAGCGCCCCTGAACATAGTCCAGCTTACGATTGTCGGAGAGCTGCGCCAGTTTGTCGTAATAGCGTTTGGCACTTTCGTGATCATTAACCGCCGCCATGATCATCGCGGCATTCTGCAGGGCAGTTTCGCCCACCAGCGCCCCGGTTTCATCGAGCCGGCGAATCATGGCCGCAGCCAGTTCCGGGTCGAAATCCCGATAAGCGGCATAAGCCAGGCTCATGATAGCATCGGCATCATCGGCATTGAGGGCAACCGCCTCCGCCAGGGACTGTTTGGCCTGGGCATATTCCTGTAACTCGATGTGCAAGCGCCCCTTCAGGTAGTGCGCAAGCCAGGAAGAAGGGTCGAACTGTATGGCCAGCTGGTAACCTTCGCGCGCCAGGTCAAAAGCCGCACTGTCGCCCTGGCTGCCCTGCAAATGATAGGTGAGTGCATTGAGCAGGTGATAGCGGGACTCTCTCGGATTCAGGCTCAGCGCACGGTTAAAGGCATCGGAAGCCTTGTCGAGCTCACCTTGCTGCAACGCAACAAGGCCTCGATGTACCGCAATTTCGTGAACACTGCGGGCCTGCTCCAGTGCCGGCGGCACATCAAGTGGCAGCGATCTGGATACAGCCCTTTCGTTCTGACTGGTACAGGAAGAAAGGAACAGGCCGGCTGTCAGTGCAGCGGCAACAGCAAGACGACAGGTCTCACCCGATTTGTTTTTGTACACGATGATGTACCCCTTACAGTAAGGTGCCATGCGCACCATTAACTTTATCGTCGGCCTGACCGACATTGTTTAACGACAGACTGCCCCGAATGC
>JAGRJA010000143.1 GCA_020443005.1 Pseudomonadales bacterium | reverse complement strand
TGCAGGTAGTTGTCGAGAGCGGTCTGGTCATTTTTGAACAGCTCAATATCAATTGCTTCTTTCATGGCTCATTAACCTACTTTACATCAAGGATTATTGTTCAAGAACGGCAAGCTTATCTGGCAAACGCGTTAAAATCATAACACCGTGATGAATAAAATGACTTGCACCTTCTTCATCGTTCACCTTCCGCCATTGGTAACGGCTTGTATCCAGCGCGCTGCCAATCATCGTCAGCTGCCTCTTTTATACGGTAAATTTGAAACGGGGAATTGACACCATATCGCTCATTTTTTCCCACACCACATGAACGGGCTTGCCAATTTCAAGGTCTGCTTCCTCACATTCCACAAGATTGCTCATCAGTCTCACCGGGTTTTTGCAGGGTGTGCCCTCTACATCGAGCTCGATGACCGCGATAATGAAAGGCAATGTCTGCTCCATTGAAACCGGCTGATGAACAGCCGTATAGGTGTAAAGCCTTCCCTTGCCGCTTAACGCTGTCAGCTCAAAATCATTTCCCCGACACTCACTGCAAAGCGGCGCGGGTGGCAGTTGGGCATGGTTGCAACTTTTGCATCGTTGCGCCGTCATTCTGTTTTCGGCGCAAGCCTGCCACCAGGGCAAACTGTATTTGTCGACCATGGGCGCCGGCATCGAGTTTGGAAACCAGCGTTGTGTTTGTTCATTCATCTTCTGTTTCTCCAGATTCAGCGATCAAATTGAATACATTGAAATACATTGCGCCAGGGCGGTCAGTGGCCTTTCAGCAATAGTGCACTGGAAGGCACGCCGGCTGCGCTTGTAACAAGGCAAACATTTGCATTTTCAACCGGGCAGCAGGATTCGCCCCACAGGGAACGCGCCCCTTCCAGCACATGATTCAGGCCATGCATATAGGCTTCAGACAAACTGCCGCCCGATGTATTGGTAGGCAATGAGCCACCCTTCCAGCTCAATGCGCCACTGTCGATAAAATCACCGCCTTCACCTCTCTTGCAGAAACCAAAGTCTTCGAGCTGCATCAATACGCTGCCGGTAAAGTGGTCATAAATCTGGGCAACATCGACATCCTCCGGCCTCATGCCGGCTTTTTGCCAGAGCCTGTTTGCCATTTGCTCGGTGCCACCCGTCGCATAGATGGCATCATCGATATTGGCATTGGTGAAAGAACCGAACGAGTAACCTTTGGGAGCACCCTGAACACTGGCGACAATTTCAACGGGGCGTTTTTTCAGTGATCTGGCGCGTTCTTCCGTTGTTACAACCACCGCACAAGCCCCGTCGTTTTCCATGCAACAGTCAAACAGACGGAAAGGATCGGCGATCATTCGGCTGCCCTGGTGTTGTTCAAGGCTTAAGGGCTTGTCTTTCAGCACCGCACGGGGATTGCGATTGGCATGTTCCCTGAAGGTAACAGCAATTTTCCCCAGATGCTCACTGCTTGTACCGTATTTGTGCATGTGTCGCCTGAAAGGCAGCGCAAAGGCTGCAGCACCGGTCAACATACCAAAAGGCATGACCTGCCCCATAGCCGCCAGCATCAGCGTGTTGGCTTGCTGGAAACTGACCGGGGGTGGTTCTGCAGCACCGCCACCATCATTGGCCATGAGCTCGGCCGCATGACCAAAGCGCATAAACTCGCCCTGACACAAGGCGCGATAAACAACCACCACTTCCGCCTGCCCTGTTTCAACCGCCATAGCGGCATTGGAAACAGCAGCACAACCTCCACCACCTCCCGGCATCCATACCATATTGCCAAACCGCAGCTCGGGAATACCCAGTTCTGCGGCAATGAATATGGCTTCATTCCTGTCTTCTGCAAATGAGGCCAGACCATCAACATCGTCAATGCTTAACCCGGCATCTTCTACCGCTTTCATGATCGCAAAATGCGCAAGGGCGTGCTCGGTAACATCACCCTGCATCACTTCGGCAATCCTCCCCCATTTTGCATAAGGTGTCTCACCAACACCAACAATATGCGCCTTTCTACTCATGCGTTTTTACCTCTGTGTTAATGAATCCGGCGTTGGCCCTTGTGCATGCCAGGCAGGTCAACAGATCATTGAAAATTCGATCGTCTTGTCTCCACGATCATAAACCGCGGCCGCTGCTGCAAGCGCTGCATGGCCTGCACTAACAACATACGCGACACGACCACCTGCCCTATACGGCAGTTGTATAACAAGACCCCGCACACTTTACAATGACTTGACTTATCAGTGTAATGAATAATAATAATTTGTATATTCACAAAATGAATAATTGTAACGATGTCCCTGCGCCGATTCGACCTTAACCTTCTGCCTGTTTTTGATGTACTTATCGAAGAACGGAATATCACCCGCAGCGCCCAACGCCTCGCCATGAGTCAACCGGCTGTCAGCCATGCACTCAGTCGCCTCCGCCAACAGCTCAATGACCCGCTTCTGGTTCGCTCTGGAGACGGCATGCAACCCAGCCCAAGGGCGCTGCAGATTCATCAGGAGCTGCAAACATCCCTGAACAGCATCGAAAGAACATTAAGCCCGCAACCACACTTTGAAGCCATCAATACCGAGCGACAGTTTTCAATCGCTACCACCGACTATGTGGAAGCACTCATACTCCCTCCCTTGCTCACCCGCCTTCAAAAAGATGCCCCTGGCATCCGTTTGCAAATTCGACATCTGGCTTCCCACCTGCCGCTGGACGATATCGAAAACGGCTCAATCGATCTGGCCATTGGCCGCGCAGAAAACATACCCAAGCGCTTCAGAACACTCCGCTTGCTCGAGGATGATTACCTCTGTGCCATGTCGGCCCATCATGAGCTCGCCGGTGAAAAAATGACAATGGCCCGTTTTTCTAGGCAGGAGCATTTACTGGTTGCCCCGGAGGCCAAACGCAAGGAACTGGCCAAAGACCTTTTCCCGGGCCAGTCGGTGAAACCCAAAATCATCGCCAACCTGCCGCATTTTCTGGCTGCATTACATGCCGCTTCAGCGTCGGCATTCATCGTCACCGGGCCAGCAAGATTACTGAGAAAATTCCAGAAACCTTTTAATCTGGCGTTAAGCAAACCACCTTTCGAACTTGAACCCTTTCAAATTTTTCTGGTTTGGCACCAGCTCAAGGCAACCGACCAGGGGTTAACATGGTTGCGGCAGCAACTTGAACACATCAGCCAGCAACAAGCCGATTCACGACCGGATTAAACGCCTCATCCGAAAACAGGGAAGCCATGAAAACAGTCGGTCCTAATCGAGAACGCGCCCAAGAGCAACATCGCCCATGATCGTGGTACGGTGAATGGCTCTCGCAATACCCGGTTTTGTACCGGTGGTGCAGTGCATGGCTCGCCAGTTGTCCC
The DNA here is from genome assembly GCA_020443005.1 of Pseudomonadales bacterium. GTDB lineage: Bacteria > Pseudomonadota > Gammaproteobacteria > Pseudomonadales > UBA7239 > JAGRJA01. Next base: position 4,572 of record JAGRJA010000143.1, on the reverse strand, counting down.
ACAAGATCATGTCACCATCCCGCCACTGGTGAAAATAATGAAAATCGGGGTTTCTTGTATGCTCGACCAGTCGCTGCAACAAGTCGACAGCCTCATCATTCGACAAACCGGCCTTGTGGGGCGCAACAACCCTATCCAGCATTTGCTCAGCGATCTCCAGCACTTTCCTGCCCGTTACAGGGTGGGTAACAATTGCAGGGTAAGCCACTTCGGGAAAGTTGGGAAAATTCATGTCTGAAGGTTTTCGCGGGCTGAAGGGCCCTGCCTCGTAACCTTCCAGATCAACAAAACGCATATGTTTTCTCTGCATACTGAAGGCATAAACCACTTCAATTTTTTCCAGCAACTGTTGTGTTTCCCTGTCGAGCGCATCGTAGGCTCTGGCAAGGTCAGCAAACCCGGTGAGCCCGTCTTCAGCGGCAACAACGACAGATCTCAAGATAGCACCTCGGTTCGGCTTGCCGGTGTAATGCAGATCCATGTGCCAGTCAAGTTTGCTGACACGCACCTCACCTTTATAGCTTGCTGTCATATATTTTTCTTTTTTCGGATCATTGATCAACATGAAAAGTTCGGGATATTCATCCGAAGTTGTTGCCTTCAAGGGGTGCATTTCCAGTTCACCAAAGATACGACTGAATTCAATCTGTTTACCGGGGTCTACATCCTGGTCGCGAAACAGCAAAATCCCGTGTTCATTCCACACATCAATCAGTTCAGCCTTTAATGCCTCATCAATCGGCCTGTTAATATCAAAGCCGGATACTTCTACCCCGACATTCTTTAATGGTTTGATGGCCAAACGCATTTCAACCTCGCTCACTTTTCTTCAACATTCACACACCCCTGCAATACCATGCTCTCTGATATACAGGCCCGACAGGGGGCATTATTCAACCAGCTTCGGATCACGCACCAATTCCCTGCGCGCCATGGCTTCCCACAAGAACGGAAAACCATTGGCATCGGTAATAGACACTTTCTCAACTTCCCCATCGTCAAGGGGTACTCCACCACCCAGTAATTCAACTTCCCACGCACGCCGACAACGCCACTCCAGCGTGATTGCTCTCAAATGTGCCTGACGAAGGTCCTTGCCAACAACCAGAGCACCATGGTTGGCCAGCAAGGCCCATTTCGCATCACCCAGAGCGCGCGCGACCTCTTCGGTTACATTTTCTTTTTCGAAAGTCCCCGCGTATTCATTAAACAGGGGTAATTCAACACCGCAATGCGCACCTGTCTGATCATAGACAGGTGGAATTCGGTGCGCGTTTGCCCAGACCATTGAATACCTAGAATGATTATGCACAATCACATTAACATCCGACCTCAATCGGTGAAGCTGCACATGCAGACCAATTGCCGGTGTAACATTCCAGTCCCCCTTTAGCACACTTCCGTTCCGGTCCAGGCGCATGACATCACCTGCCCTGACTTCATCCCATGCCAACTCCCAGGGGTTTGTTAAAATATCCCCGTCTTCAGTCCTGAGTGTTATGTGCCCGGCTATATGCTCGTTCCAGCCTTCCCGGAACAACATACGGCACATTAAAGCCAGTTTTGCTTCTTCGGTGAGTGCGGGTAAAAGCCGGTAACGCCCCGGACGAGGCGCAAAGCGTTCCACCATACCCCGGTTCAAACCCTCAAATTTCTCCATAAAGTTTCCACCGCCATTCATACACACGAACAGACACATTAAACAAAGCATGACTGCTCTGCCAATCAATTTTCATTCCATGTATGCCGTTTTTGAATCAGGAGAGAAGAGTGAACTAAAAAAGGTCAACCCTGTGGCTGACCTTTTTCAGGTTGGGGTAGAAATTGGTCGGGATAGCAGGATTTGAACCTGCGACCACACGCCCCCCAGGCGTGTGCGCTACCAGACTGCGCTATATCCCGATAGCTGCTCTCGCCAGCAAGTGACGAAAGCGCGAATCATACAGAAACAGGAAAGGATTGAAAAGCTGTTATCAGCTTTTCAGAATATCTCGGATCAGCTCAAGTTCTTCGATAATCGCCTTGATATCAGCAGAGCTGTTTTCTGCCGAAGAACCCGGCGCTTGTATTTCTTCTATCAAGGTGCCGTCATCAGCAAGACGATGTCTGGCACCGCCTATCGTAAAACCCTGATCATAAAGCAGGGTGCGAATCTGACGAATCGTCAGTACATCCTGCCGTTGATAATAGCGACGATTGCCTCGACGCTTGACCGGCTTCAGCTGGGGAAACTCCTGCTCCCAATAACGCAATACATGAGGTTTGACATCACAAAGTTCACTTACTTCACCAATCGTGAAATAGCGTTTACCCGGGATGACCGGCAGTTCGTCGTTATTGCTTGGTTCCAGCATACTCTTCTACTCTAGCCTTCAGTTTTTGACCGGGTTTAAAGGTAACAACTCTCCGGGCCGTGATAGGAATTTCTTCGCCTGTTTTCGGATTCCGCCCCGGCCTCTGGTTTTTATCCCGCAGGTCAAAGTTACCAAAAGCAGACAACTTGACGCTTTGATTGTTCTCAAGTGATGCCCGAATTTCTTCAAAAAACAACTCTACAATCTCCTTGGCCTCGCGTTTATTCAGACCAAGTTCTTCATAAAGCTTTTCAGCTAATCCGGCTTTGGTTAAAGCACCATTCATTCTAGTTCCTTAGTTCAGCACCGAACTGACTTGATAATTCATGAACAATGTCATCGATTAAGCTATTTATCTCAGATTCTGTAAGAGTGCGCGATTTATGCTGAAAGGTCAAGCCAAAGCCGATACTTTTTCTATGTGGATCAATGCCTTCCCCACTATATACATCAAATACCTTTAAGTTTACGAGGTAAGCCCCCGCTTTTTCTTGAACTATTTTGCACATTTGGCCAGCCTGCACAGACTTGTCCACAATAAAAGCAAGGTCTCTGGAAACTTCAGGGTATTTCGATAAAGGTGCAAACACCGGCAGAGCCACTGATAACAGACTGGCAAGGCTCAATTCAAAAACAAACAAGGGGCGCGAAAAACCCAGCCTGGACTGTATGGCTGGATGTATGGCACCGATAAAACCGACTTCTGCCGCAGATTCATCGTGCGCACCGCTGAAACTGACGATGGCGGTTTGCCCCGGGTGGTAGCCTTTAAGCTCGGCAGGCTCAAAATGAAAATGCCCCTTTCTGCCTGCTATTGAAAGCAGATTCTCCAAATCACCCTTCATGTCGAAGAAATCAAAGGGGCGATCCTGCTTGGCCCAATCATTCTCGCCATCAAGACCTGTCAACAGCGCCGATAACATGGGCTGCTGTATCGTCTGATCACCCTGTCGAATAAAACGCAAACCGGTTTCAAACAAACGCATGGTATGTTGTTGACGGTTTAAATTGTACTGGGCCGTTTTCAGCAGCCCCGGTATCAGGCTTAACCGCATTTCTGACAGGTCGCTGGCGATAGGATTAAGCAGGGAAACCGGGTCGACTTCTGAAAACAGGGACTGCAACTCAGGGTCGACAAAGCTGTAGGTAATGACTTCGTTATAGCCCTCTGCAAGCATATGCTGACGGAGCTTGTCAGTCGAAAAATCCTGCTCACTGTCAGGCTTCAACACAAGTGATGCTTGCGGGTGTTGAGTGGGCAAACGGTTGTAGCCATAAATTCGGGCTATTTCTTCCAGCAGGTCAACCTCGATGGCGATATCAAAACGCCAACTGGGTACTTTGAACTGCCAGCCGTCTGCTGTTTTGTCATCCAGCTCAAGACCGAGTGACAGCATCATGCCTTCGATAACCTCATCACCAAGATCAAGTTTCAGGTAACGCTCTACCGACGCCTTGCGCAGAGCCACTTTTTTGGTTGATGGCAAATGTGCTTGCGCAACACAGACATGAACAGGGCCCGGTTTTCCACCGGCAATATCAACAATCAGTTTGCTGGCTCTTTCTATCGCCAGTTCTTGCAGGCAAAAATCCACACCCCGTTCAAAGCGATGGGAGGAATCAGTATGCAAACCATGACTACGCGCCCGCCCGGTAATTGCCAGCGGATTGAAAAAAGCTGACTCGAGCAGAATATTGACTGTAGAGGCAGTAACCGATGAAGCCTGTCCGCCCATTATGCCCGCCATTGCAAGAGCACTTTCGTGATCGGCAATTACCAGTGTGTTTTCAGCAAGACTTACTTCCTGTTCATCAAGTAATTTCAGCGTCTCACCGGGTTCCGCCATGCGTACGACAATACCGCCTTTCAATTTGTCCAGGTCAAAAGCATGCATTGGCTGACCCAATTCAAGCAAAACAAAATTGGTAACATCGACAATGGCATCAATACTGCGCACACCGGAACGACGCAATTTTTCCTGCAACCAAAGTGGACTGGGCGCAGAAACATCAACCCCTTCAATCACCCGACCAATATATTTCGGACACGCTTCTGCAGCCTTGAGTTGAACCGGAAAAACCCGGTCGTGCTGTGAAACCACAGGTTCAATAGAGGGCTCCTGAACCTTTAGCCCGTTGAGTACGGCGACTTCTCTCGCGACGCCCCTGACACTCAAACAATCAGCGCGATTCGGCGTGAGGTCAATTTCAATCAAGT
>JAGRJA010000010.1 GCA_020443005.1 Pseudomonadales bacterium | reverse complement strand
CTGCCGGCATGGCTTTCAATCAGGGTCTGGCACTGTTCCGCTGCCTGTTGAAAGCGCGAATCCAGTTCGCTGAGACTACCTTGAGCCTCCTGCCATTGCTGTTTCAGGTGCTGCAGCTGGTTGGGAAGCAGGGGGGTGAATGCGCTGCGTGATAGCCCTTCCGTTTTTTCACACAGGCTTACGAGTGTTTGCTGTATTTTTTCATCTTTCCTTATATTGTCACGAAGTGATTTCAGGCGGTCACGGGCGATGCGATAGAGAGTTTTGTCGTGCCCCTTGCTGGTTTTTGCGAGCGCTTCGAGCAATGCTGTATTCTGGATTTTTTCTGCGGCAAGTTGACGGGTTTTTGCCAGTGGAGCGGTGTTGGCAATGAGCAGCAGACAGTCTTCATTCTGGCAACTTTCCATCAGTTTTTGCTGCAGTTCGGGTCTGTGGCTGCCGGCGATAAGCCCTGCGACAACCCTGTTATCCTCCGATTGGCTGATTAGCCTGACAAGGGCGTCTTCTGTTTCCGGTTTTTTTTCGAGCAGCGTGTTGATGCGTTTTGCAACGGTCTGGCTAACGGTGATTGAGGGCGTTGCGGCAAGAACCCGGCCAAGGTCTTCTATCGATGAGAGTTTGCCAATGGCGATGCCTTGAAGATCGTGTTGCTTTTCATCAAGTGCGATCCCGGCAAGAATCCGCTGATGTTTTTCGTTGCATTCATCCAGCTTTTCAATGGCCTGACGGCGGATGTCCGGATTCTGGTGTTGCCAGCGGGGTTTGAAAAGCTTGCCTAACATGATGAAAACTCTTGTACAGATGAAAAAGGCGAAGTATTTAGCCAGCAGGCAGTAAGGTCAAGCGTAATTGCCGGAAATATTGGGCAGCCGGTTTTTTTCTGCGCTTTTCGGGTGTCGCTGTGTACAATGGTGTAGCTTCTGTTTTCTGAAAACTCATTCCAATGTCTGCAGGCTATTGCCAATCAAAATGCGTATTAAAGCGTATTCTTGCTGTTGTTTTCTTATGGCAGGTTTGTATTCACGGCGAGCACCTGTCCGTGCTCGTTGTTGAAAGCGGTGACAGGGTTGTTTTTGATCAGGCCACATTACTGGGAATCAGTAGTGGTAAAAAAGCAGCAGAAACCGCTCTTTCTGCTACCGCTGATACCGCTGGTATTGAAACTGCTTCCGGAAAGGATCCACTCGATGTGGGGCAACCGGGCAGAGTGGTTCTTGATCGTTTGCGCCCGGGCCTGTTTCGTTACCCCTTGGGTACACGCAGTAATTTCTGGAACCCGGATTATTACACGACGCTTCTGGATCCGGAGCGGGGAGACCGTCTCTTGCCTTACCCTGAAAGCGGGGCATTTCGGTTTGATCGCAGGCTTCCCGGGTCAGACAGTTATTTTGATCGGTATATACTGGATACGGAAAAAATGCACAGCCGTTTTGTCCGCAATAACCGAGAACGCCTGGAAGAGCCGCTTGACGATCTTGTTCGCCTGGCTACAAACCCTGATTCACCGATGACGGTGACATTTGTCTGCAACATGACAACGCCCGGCGCTGATTATTTTTATCATATCGATCGCAATGATGGCGGCAAAACTGCCCGTGACGCGCCACCCAGACGCGTGGATAGCAGCACTGTGACCAAAGATGTTTACCCGTTGTCCCCCTATGATCTTTCCGTTGAGGAACCACACCTGTGGTGGCGACACATGAAGTGGCGGGCCTTTGCCTGCCTTAACCTTTTAAAGCGGGCCCATCGCTCCGGTTTGCCCGCCGATCGCATTCGTGTTGAGCTGGGCAATGAGTTATATCTGGAGAGAAGCCAGTATGTGACTGAAGTGTTTCCGCCGGATATGCGTTTCTGG
>JAGRJA010000142.1 GCA_020443005.1 Pseudomonadales bacterium | reverse complement strand
CGCTGGCAACATGGACTCGATGATCAATCACTATACCGCAGACAAGCGCCCCCGTTCCGATGATGCCTACTCTCCTGATGCAAAGGCTGGCCTAAGACCTGACCGGGCGACAATTATCTATTCCCAGCGATGTCGAGAGGCCTACAAAGGTGTGCCGATTGTGATAGGCGGTATTGAAGCCAGTTTGCGGCGAATCGCCCACTTTGATTACTGGTCGGAGAAAGTGCGTCGTTCAATGCTGATGGATAGCAAGGCAGATATTCTTGTGCACGGTAACGGGGAGCGCCAGGTGGTGGAAATTGCCGGTCGGTTGGCCCGGGGAGAGCGTGTCGGCCAGTTGCTGGATATTCGGGGTACTGCCGTCAGTACACCGGTTCATCAATTGTCTGACAAGGCGGTCGATTACAGCGACCCCGCTATCAGGCCGGTCAGAATTACTGGTCATCCTGAGACAAGGGATATGATTCGCATTCCTTCCTATGAACAGGTTTGTGAGAATAAAGACATCTACGCTCATGCCTCCCGTCTGTTTCACAATGAAACGAACCCGGGTAATGGCAGGGCAATTTTACAGGCGCATGGAAACCGAGATGTGCTGGTTAACCCGCCAGCACTTGCCTTGAGCACTGAAGAACTGGATGCTGTTTTTGATTTGCCCTATAGCCGGTTGCCACATCCTCGCTATCAAAAATCCCGATTCCCGGCCTATGAAATGATCCGTTTCTCGGTGAATATCATGAGAGGCTGTTTCGGTGGGTGTTCCTTTTGTTCCATTACCGAGCATGAAGGGCGAGCCATCCAGAGTCGTTCCGAGAATTCCATCATTCGTGAGGTCGAGCGAATCAGGGATGAAACACCGGGTTTTACCGGAACGATTTCCGACCTGGGCGGGCCCACAGCCAATATGTGGCGGCTCGATTGCAAGGATAAGGCTGTTGAAGCAAGTTGCCGCAGAGACTCCTGTATTTACCCGACCATTTGCAGTTATCTTGAAACAGACCAGACGCCCTTGATTCATCTTTATCGTCGGGCGCGGGAATTACCGGGTATCAAGCGCGTAAATATAGCGTCCGGTTTGCGTTATGACCTCGCAGTAAAAACGCCAGAATATGTCAAGGAGTTGGTGACCCATCATGTGGGTGGTTACCTGAAGATCGCACCGGAACATTCGGAAAAGAATGCGCTTGAGCTGATGTTGAAACCGGGTATGGACAGCTATTACGAATTTGAAAAACAGTTCAGGCAATTTTCCCGGGAAGCGGGCAAGGAGCAGTACCTGATTCCCTACTTTATAGCAGGCCATCCGGGCAGTCGCGATGAAGATATGCTCAATCTCGCGCTCTGGCTGAAAAAACACCGCTTTCAGCTTGATCAGGTGCAGAACTTCATACCTTCGCCAATGGCACGCGCAAGCACGATGTATTACACCCGCCGCAATCCGATGAAGCGTTTGAAAGGTCAGGGCGATATTTACACGGCAAGAGGAGACCGGGAGAGACGGGTTCAAAAGGCTTTTTTGCGTTATCATGATCCTGAAAACTGGCCGCTGCTACGGGCGACTTTGCAGGCCATGGGGCGAAAAGACCTTATTGGCAGCGGCAGGCAGTATCTGGTGCCTCAAAGAGAGCCAACACCGATAGATAGTCGTATAAAAGGCGCAGAAGCCAAATACCGGGCAGCGGTTAACCGGTTGTTGTACGGAGGGGAAAAAGCCGTTACTGAAAATCCCTTGAAAAAGCAGTCCGAACTCAAGCGTTTGACAGCGAAGAAAAAGGGCTGGGCGCGCGCCAGGCCAAAACCCGGCCCCGGCAGGAATAAAAAGCCTCGTTGACAGGGCTCGATGAACAGGTAAATGTATTGATGAAGAAAGATACTCAACACACACTGGGTTTAACCACTCGCTTGTTACACTGGTTGATCGCTATCACCATTCTGGTTCTGATTCCGATGGGTATCTCTATGGAAGAGTACAAAGTGTGGTTCTTGTACCCGATTCATAAATCGATTGGTATGCTGATTCTTTTCCCCGTGTTGATCCGGGTCGTCTGGAGGGTGATGAACGGATGGCCAGCCAGTGTGGCCAGTACCAATGTGCGCTGGCAGCAAAAACTGGCGCGTTGGGTTCACTGGATACTGATTGTGTCTACGGTGTTAATGCCGGTATCCGGCATGATGATGTCGGGCTTTGGGGGTTACGGTCTTGCGATTTTCGGGTTTGAGCTGGTCGGGGCCAACCCCGACCCTGCACAACCGGGCGAGATGCTTGCTTATAACGAAACACTCTCATCTTTTGCCTATCAGCTGCATGGCGCTCTGGGAACGGTGTTGATTGTTGTGATTTCCCTGCATATTGCGGCGGCATTGAAGCATCACTTCATTGATGGCGACAATGTGCTGAAGCGGATGATGGGCCGACAAGATTAAACCGGGTCGGTGTGAATCAGCACATCGGCGTTCGGGTACCTTTCCTTTATTTTCAACTCAATGTCTTCTGTGATGGCATGGGCTTTTTCAAGTTGCATATCCTTGTCGAGCTCCAGGTGTAATTGGAAAAACTGGATAAAGCCGGACTCACGGGTTCTGAGTTCGTGGTGACCTTTCACCTCGGGGTGTTGGGCAATCAGTTCTTCGACAAAAGTCCAGACATCCGGGCCGAGCTCGCGATCGAGCAGTAACTGGGTAGAACGCTCCCCGATTTCCCAGGCGTTGTAAAGGATGTAGCATGAAATCAGAATGCCGAGAACAGCATCGAAACCACTCCAGAGAAAATTGCCAAGCAGCAAGGCAACGATAATACTCGCATTAACGAGAAGGTCGCCGACATAGTGCAGTGAATCGGCAGCAATGGCTGTTGAGCCTGTTCGCTGCACCACGATTTTCTGGAAAACGACCAGGCCTAATGTCATTACAATAGAAACAATCATGACCGCGACGCCAATATCGCTGTGTGTGATTTCGTGAGGCTCATACAACCTTTCAGCAGCATGCAGAAACAGAAAGGCAGCTGAACCGGCGATAAAGGCAGCCTGGGCAAGGCCGGCGAGTGCTTCGGCCTTGCCGTGTCCAAAGCGGTGCTCTTCGTCAGCGGGCTGAAGGGAATAACGAATGGCCAGCAAGTTGATAATCGAAACCAGGCTGTCCATGGTGGAGTCAATCAGTGAAGCAAGCAGGCTCACCGAGCCGGTCATGAACCAGGCAGCCGTTTTCAGAATAATCAGCAGCAGTGCAACACTCACTGAAAGGATACTGGCGAGGCGCACCCATTTGTGTTCATTCTGTTTTTCAATCAGCGGTTTGACCATCAGGAGGCGGTATCCTTCACAGGGTCACATAAAAACACAGGGATGTCGCGATCTGTTCGTGCCTGGTATTCATCGAAGTCCGGGTAGAGACTGAGGATGTGAGGCCACAAGCCCGCTTTTTCTTCCTCGCTGATTTGTCGTGCCCGATATTTTTCAGTATGCCCGCCAACCATGATGCTGATGTTCGGGTTTGCCTTGATGTTGTAGTACCACACCGGGTTTTTTTCAAGGCCACCCTGTGAAGCAATGATGATTTTCTGCTCGCCATAGGGAAGGTGTATCAGGGCAATTTCGCGAGCAAGCCCGCTTTTTTTTCCCACCATGCTAACGATACAAATTGGAAAACCGCCCGGAAAGTTTTTCATGAGGCGACCATTGCTTTTTTTGTAAACCCACACATTAAAACGGGTATACCACTTCATGAAAAAGCGGATAAACGGGAAGGCTTTTTCCGGTATTTCATCGATATCTTCCCGTCGTGTTTTTACATAAGGGTGTTTTTCTGTCATAGCAGTCTCAATCCGGAAGCCATTTGCCAAACCGGAATAT
>JAGRJA010000141.1 GCA_020443005.1 Pseudomonadales bacterium | reverse complement strand
TTTACGATTGCGCAGGGTTGGATCCTGGGGTGGTATCTGGAAAGCCGCCGCCTTTCTCTCAATGGTAATAACCTCGGCCCCCATATCTGCCAGCATCATGGCAGCGAAGGGTGTTGGGCCAATACCCGCCAATTCAATAATTCGATAACCTGCCAATGGACCCATCATGCTCTCCGTTATTCATTTTTCCCATGGTGTTGCTAAAATGCCTAACAATTACCGTCAAACTAGCCAGACAGTTTTTTGGAAGAAACGATTACGCCATTATTATCGGCATAAACAAAATCTCCCGGGTTGAAAGTCAGCCCGCCAAAAGTGACAGACACATTAAGATCACCTATGCCGCGTTTTTCTGTTTTAAGTGGAATTGCTCCCAGCGCCTGAACGCCAAGATTCAGGGCAGCTATTGCATCCACATCACGAATGCAGCCATAAATAATAAAACCCTCCCAACCATTTTTGACAGCATTTTCGGCAATCATGTCGCCCAGTAAAGCCTTTCTTCTGGAAGCTCCACCATCAACAACAAGGACCTTGCCATGTCCGGGTTTACCCGCCTGTTCCTTAACCAGTGAATTATCTTCATGACATTTGATCGTCACAATCTCACCACCAAAGGCTTTCTTACCACCAAAATTATGCATCACGGGTTCAAGAACACGCACTTCATCAGGGTATTCATCACACAAATCAGGGGTAGAAATGGTCATTGGGAACTCCTCCGTCTTCAATTAACCGGACAGGACAAGTAAAAACTTGTTGTCACGGGCTTTCGTCCAGTAAAACACCTATCAGGTTATCCTGATATCGGGGTTTGTAGCAGGAAAGACTTTTCTGGCAGCTATAGGATGAATTATTGATATGCTTGCCGTCGTACAGGGAAAAAGCAAGGCGATGGTAGGGACACACAATCGTTCCGTTTTTTACCAAACCTTTTTCAAGGGGAGCACCCTGATGCGGGCACCGGTTTTCGATCAGGTAGGTCTGGTCTTCATCCTGCAAAAGGAGTAGATTGCGCCCTGCTACAGAAAATGTCTTTCGATACCCGTGTTGCAGACAGTGCAATTTTTCCAGTGGATAGAACTTCATTTTTCGGCAAACCAAAATAAAGACGCTATTCTATGCCAACTTATACCACCGTTTCATCCCTGCCCTATTATGATGACTCGACAGAATATGTTGACCGGCTAACGGGCCTGCCCCAAATCGTTTATTTCGACAGCGGAATTGCCGCTGACAGCACTCGGCCACCCCAAAATACAAAAATTGAAACAAACAACAAACGCTTCGACATTATCAGTGCGGCACCTCTGTTTTCCCTCCGGTTCGATGAAACCGGGTTCGCGCTTGGCAAACACTGTACACCCGTTTCAAAGACAAGCTCGGCATTACTTGAAGCATTGGAACGGGCAATGGCTGAATCGCCATCAATTCCGGCGTTATTTGATCAACTGGGTGCGTTTATCCGTTCTGAACCGGACACGGCATCGCTTCCGTTCACAGGCGGATTCATCGGTTATCTTGCCTACGATCTTGGCAGCGCCCTGGAGACCCTTCCACAGCAAGCCTTGAAAGATATCGATATTCCAGACTTACACCTTGGGTTTTACAGCTGGGCATGTATTGTCGATCACGCACTTCGCACGACCCAGCTGGTCACATTGAATGAAGAGGCAGAAGGCCTGCATAGCGAGATCAAACGGCGACTGTCGACAAAAAACACCCAAATCAACAATGAAAAATTCTTTATTAACAAAGCATTAGAGCCAGAAATTAATGTTGAGCGTTACAAAGATAAGCACGCCGAAATCCAGCATCTCATCTTCAGTGGCGATTGTTATCAGGTGAATTTTACCCAGCGTTTCTCTGGCAGCTATAGCGGCAGTGAGTGGCTGGCCTATAAGCAGCTTCGCAAAGTGATGCCAGGCCCATTCAGTGCTTTCTACCAGCCAGAGAAGCAGTTCGCCATACTCAGTTTTTCCCCCGAAAGATTTATCGCTGTACGCCATAACACGGTATTAACCCAGCCAATCAAGGGAACAAGCCCCAGAAGTGCACACCCCGCTATCGACAGGGCCAATGCCGAAAGCCTGCAACGAAGCGAGAAAAACCGCGCCGAAAACATCATGATTGTTGACTTGCTGCGAAACGACCTCGGAAAAAGCTGTATACCCGGCTCAATACAGGTT
>JAGRJA010000140.1 GCA_020443005.1 Pseudomonadales bacterium | reverse complement strand
GAGGCCGGACTCGAACCGGCACGCTTTTAAGGGCGGGGGATTTTGAATCCCCTGTGTCTACCAATTTCACCACTCTGGCATTATCTGGAAATTCTGTATATCCAGTGCGCGGCATTATAGCAGCGGATTGGCCTATGGCAAGCGTTTAAGATATTCGCTAATCTTTCCATCCCCCATTTTTTGAGTCGCCCAGAAATGAAAACGGAAGATTTTGATTTCCATTTGCCTGAAAAGCTTGTTGCGCATTATCCAACAAAAAGCAGAACTGCCAGCAAAATGTTGAAAGTCGATCGTTTTGGCGCCTTGAGCTATCATGGGTTTTTGGCGTTTCCCGATTTTTTGAGGTCTGAAGACATCATCGTCTTTAACAATACTAAAGTTATTCCCGCCAGGGTTTTCGGTGAAAAGGAAACAGGCGGCAAAGTTGAAATCCTGCTTGAGAGGCAATTGGGCGGCAATCGTGTCCTGGTTCACTTGAAAGCGAGTCGTCCACCAAAAGCAGGGTGCAGTCTGGTTCTTGGGAGCTCGCGCTGTAAGGTGGTTGTGGAAGGCCGGCAAGATAATTTTTTTATCCTGTCATTTCCGCAAGAAATCAATATTGAAGACTTTTTTGCCGATGATGGACATATTCCCTTGCCACCTTACATCAGCCGTGAAGATGAGAGAGTGGACCGTGAGCGTTACCAGACGGTCTATGCCGACCATCCCGGTGCTGTTGCCGCGCCAACAGCCGGTTTGCATTTCGATGAGAACATGCTCGCTGAACTGCAGAAAAGAGGCGTTGAAATGGCTTTTGTCACATTGCATGTCGGTGCGGGAACCTTTCAGCCGGTTAAGGCTGACTTTATTGAAGATCATGTGATGCATGCCGAGCGTTATAGTCTTCCTGAGGAAACCCGTGAAAAGGTTCTGCAAGCCCGTTCCCGTGGAGGTCGGGTTGTTGCCATTGGTACAACCACGGTTCGTTGTCTGGAGTCTGCTGCACAATCAGGGGAGCTTTTGTCCGGAGCAGGGGAAACAGATATTTTCATTACACCGGGTTATAAGTTCAAAATGGTAGATTGTTTGCTAACCAATTTTCACCTGCCTAAATCGACCTTGTTAATGCTGGTTAGTGCATTCGCAGGAAAAGATGTGGTGATGAGTGCTTATCATGCGGCCATTGAGAGGCAGTATCGTTTTTACAGTTACGGCGATTGCATGTTTATTGAAGGCAGGGTTTGTGGCTAAAAGCCGGACGCTTTTTGGTAAGGCAGATCATTCCACCTGATGGTGGTTGGCTGGAGTTTGTTTCTGATCAGTTCTTTGGCCAGTTCTTTTTTTACAAGAACCACATTTGGTGTGTAAAGTTTTCTGGAAAAACTTTTTTTATCTAACATGAGTCCCTTTTCATTGTGCCAAAGCGTATAGCCGTGTTTTTTGAGTGTTTCCGGTAAGTGCTGCGTAAAGTTGTCAAGATCGTAAATAATGTCGGGTAAAGCTACCGGGCATTGCGGGTTTTTCTCAAGAATGTTGATGATTTGATTGATGTTGATATCAAGGCCGTGAAGGCCGTGCCCTGCGGCATTTTCTGGCAGACAATCAATCAGCGTGGTATCTGTCAGGCTATGAATGTCGATAAAACGGACATGCTTTTGATGCTTCACCGCTGTGTAAAAGAAAACCATACCGCCTTGCCCGCTCGCGATATTGAGTGGGGCGTTGCTATGGGTTTTATGTAACGAGATAATATCGTCGAGTGTTTTAATTACAAAAACATCGCGCAGATGTTCCTGGTTTCTTCTTTCAAAAATCGATAGATGGTTTTTTTGAGTAGCTATCGATTTGTGGGCTTCCCAAAGGGGTATGCCCGAGCTCGCATTTTTGATGACAATAACATGAATGATAACACCGGAGGTCAACAACAGAAGTAGGATCCCGTTGGTTACAATACTTCTTTTAATCACAGATTGAAGAAAGTCAAAACCAAGCAGGCAGGCAACGGGAGTAAGTGGAGCGATAAATCTTCCGAGTAACATCCAGTCACCACCGGAAAAAAGAATGAAAAAAAGGTAGGTAATAAAAAACAGTAAGAGCGTTTCCTGTATCCGGAAGGAGTCATCGTTTTTGAATAATCTGAAGGCGAGTCGCAAGGCCCCCGCCAGCGCAACCAGAAAGACAGGGTTGGCCAGAAACGAAATGCTGAGATAGCTGAAGCCCTGACCGATCTTGTCCAAATTGTTGTCGCCAGCTTTCGCATACACCGGCG
>JAGRJA010000139.1 GCA_020443005.1 Pseudomonadales bacterium | reverse complement strand
GGGATTCTTGTGTTCAGGCTGCTCAGGAAATAAAGAGCCGGGTAGGTCTGGTGGATGTGGTCGTAAACAATGCCGGTATTACCCGTGACGCTGTGATGAAAAAAATGGGCGTGGACAAATGGGATGCGGTTATGTCCACGAATATGGATAGCCTGTTTTACGTAACCAAGCAGTTCTTGGACGATATGTTGGATAAAGGATATGGCCGCGTGGTGAATATCTCCTCCATCAATGGCCAGAAGGGGCAATTTGGTCAGGTGAATTACTCAGCGGCAAAAGCGGGCGTTCACGGTTTTACCAAAGCTTTGGCACAAGAAGTTGCTCGAAAAGGTATCACGGTAAACACGGTTTCTCCGGGTTATGTAGGAACCCCGATGGTCATGAAAATTGAGGAGTCCATAAGAAATCAGATCATTGCGCAGATACCTGTTGGCCGTTTGGCAGAGCCTGCTGAGATTGCTCGGGCAGTGGCATTCCTGGCCTCTGAAGAGTCCGGTTTTATCACCGGTTCAAACCTTTCAATCAACGGCGGCCAGCACATGTTCTAATAGGGGGCAGCGGAGAGCAGCTGAAAAAATGATGTTGCTGCCTCCCTGAAGAATTACCTCGATTGGTCTATCGCTTTGCCAATCGACGAGCTATCATACGTTTTCCAAGCAACGGATTGTTCGTTTGAATTACGTGCAATTCTTGTCTACTTTGATCATTCACAGCAGAGTGTTGTGCTTATCTTGGGATCCCTGAGGAAAGCATCCGTTCTGCTTTGATTCCGGGCGTCCCCGGTGAAAGATCAACCACAATAAAGTTCTAAAAAAATTGGAGAAATGGATCAATGAGCGTACTAGTTGGTAAGCCAGCCCCTGATTTTACCGTGCCCGCTGTGCTGGCGGACGGATCGATTGTCGATGAGTACAACCTTTCTCAAGCGATCAAGGGCAAGTATGGGCTTGTGTTTTTCTATCCTCTGGACTTCACATTTGTTTGTCCTTCTGAGTTGATCGCTTTGGATCATCGTGTTGATGCGTTTAAAGAACGCAATGTGGAGGTCATTGGCGTGTCCATTGACTCCCACTTTACCCATAACGCATGGAGAAATACGCCGGTAAACCAGGGTGGTATCGGTCCGGTTAAATACACACTTGCCGCTGACCTGAATCACGACATTTGCCAGGCATATGATGTTGAGTCCGAAGGTGGTGTCGCCTTCCGCGGAGCGTTCTTGATTGATAAGCAGGGCGTTGTTCGCTCCCAGATCGTCAATGACCTGCCTTTGGGACGTAACATGGATGAATTAATTCGCTTGGTGGATGCACTTCAATTCCACGAAGAACACGGCGAAGTCTGCCCTGCTGGCTGGAAGAAGGGAGACAAAGGAATGAATGCGTCACCGACGGGTGTTGCCAAATACCTGGCGGAAGAAGCCGACAAGCTCTGATCAGGGCTGCGGTTATACAAAAAAGGGCCCTTAGGGCCCTTTTTTCTTAGCTGCGCCAGCCACCCATTGCCTGCCACTTGTTGACAATCGTGCAGAAAAGTTCTGCCGTTTTCTGTGCATCGTAAAGTGCACTGTGGGCTTCCCGGTTGTCGAAATCAATTCCGGCCTCCTTGCAAGCTTTTGCCAGCACTGTTTG
>JAGRJA010000138.1 GCA_020443005.1 Pseudomonadales bacterium | reverse complement strand
TCAGTTCCCGGTCGATCTTTACGATGCCGTTCACAGCATGATGATCGTGCTTGAAAACGGCGGTTTCTCCCGTGGTGGTTTGAACTTTGATGCCAAGGTGCGCCGCGAATCTGTCTGTATGGAAGATATTTTTATCGGGCACATCGGGGGTATGGATACTTTTGCGAGAGGCCTCGAGATTGCCTATCGCATCCTGTCGGATGGCAAAATCGCACAGAAGCGCGACCAGCGTTACACCAGTTTTGATAAAGGTGATGGCGCCCGTTTTGAAGCCGGCGAACTCTCGCTGGTCGACCTATACCAGCTTGCTGGCAACAATCCGGAGCCGGAGCTCGTCAGCGGCAGGCAGGAATGGTATGAAAATATCATCAACCAGTACATCCTCACCTGCAAGTAACAAAAAAGGCGGCAGGCAATGACTTCAAAAAATACTGAAATTACAGAAGCGCAATATGCAAAAGCTTTTTGCCCGAACATCCTGCGTTCAGCCTGGGTGCTGGTCAAAAATGTTATAAGGCATCCCATCCTGTTTTTCCGCACTTTCTGCAAACACCCGAACCTCGAAAATCATTTTGATGAATACGCCGCTAAAGTCTCTTTCGGCCGCACCGACCATCCGCTGGATGCACTGGGGCCAATGCAGGGTGTGTTCAGTGCCTTGCCCGCCATGCTGCTCCGCTCTGCTGAATGTGTGCTGGATGTCGAACTGGTGCAGCAGCAGGGCAATCGTTTTTTATTCAGGGCCAATGGCTGGAATATTTTCAGGTTGATCAATCTCGATCATTTTTACAAGCATGTTTACGAAACGGAAAGCAAGAAGCCCTCAGCCGTACTGAACCTGTGTATCGAGATTCCGCGAGAAGATGTCTGTCGTGTCAGGTTACAGAAAGAGGCAGACTTTTCTGAAAGCCCTACGCCGATGATAGCTAACGACATCACGGATAAGGATTGCAAGGTGGAACTGACTGAAGATGCATGCTGTTACCGCCTGAAAACCGCAAAACTCAGCCTGCACATTTACAAAAAGGATTTCCGTATCGAGTTGTATGACAACAAAGGCAAAAAGATTACCAGTTGCGGAGGAAAAACCGATAACCAGTTTGGTATCGCCATGGATTCCTATCCGCTCGGATTTGTGCGCGACAGGCGACACAGGCAATGGTATGCCGTCAATTCATTTGATTTAACCCACGACGAATCCATCTACGGGCTCGGAGAACATTTTGGCCCCATGAACAAGGTGGGTGAATCGATTCGGCTCTGGATCAACGAAGGCGTCGGAAACTCCACCGGTCGCGTGTACAAAACTGTACCGTTCTATGTCAGCACGCGCGGTTACGGTGTGTTCTACAACCATACTCACCCGATGACATTCTGGGTGGGTTCAAAGGAAAAGTCGAAGGTACAGGTCGCCGTCGAGGAGCAAAAACTCGACTACTACCTTTTTGCCGGCAATATCCGGGAGGTGCTCTACAACTATACCGACCTCACGGGGCGCTCTCCGCTGCCACCGAAGTTTTCTTTTGGCACCTGGATTTCCAGAATGTCCTATCTGTCGCAACAACAAATACTCGATGTTGCAAAAACACTGCGAGAAAAAAAATTTCCGGCTGATGTCATTCACATGGATGTCAGCTGGTTTACCGAAGACTGGAAATGCGACTGGCAGTTCGACAAAACCCGTTTCCCCGACCACGAGGCCATGTGTCGTGAACTGCACCAGCAAAACTTCCGCTTCTCCCTGTGGCAGGACCCTTATGTGCTGAAAGGAACAGCGCCCTGGGAGGAAGCGCAGGCGAATAACTTTCTTGCCAAAACCCGGGTGCCCTTTGCCTTTACCGGCCAGTTTGAGGCGGCTCCGATTGACTTTACCAGACCCGAAGCTGCCGAATGGTACAAGAACCGATTGCTGCGCCCGCTGCTTGAAGCCGGGGTGGATGTGATCAAGACCGACTTTGGCGAAGGCATTCAACCCTCCATGCAATTTGCCGGGGGTGATGGTCATGCCATGCACAATGTCTACCCGCTGCTGTACAACAAGGCGGCCTATGAGATAAGCAGGGAGGTTCACGGTGAGGATAACGCCATGGTCTGGGGGCGCAGTGCCTACGCCGGTTCACAGCGCTATCCGGTACAGTGGAGCGGCGACAACGCCACGACCTACGGCTCGATGCAGGGTTCGCTGCGGGGCGGGTTGGGGTATGGTCTTTCCGGGTTTACTTTCTGGAGTCAGGATACCGGCGGTTTTGTCGGCGTGCCAACCGATGAGCTGACCATTCGCTGGACACAGCTTTCCATCTTTCAGTCTCACCTGCGGTATCACGGATGTTATCCCTTCAGGGAACCCTGGCAGTACGCTGAAGCAACACAAAACATCCTCAGGGAATATCTCAATCTTCGCTATCAGCTGATTCCCTATCTGTACAGTGAATCGATTGAAAGTGCTGCTTGCGGTCTTCCTGTGTTGCGCCCCCTGGTGCTGGATTATCAGCATGATCGCACCGTGCATGACCTTGATGATCAGTTCATGAGTGGCCGCAGTATTCTGGTAGCACCTATCATGCAAGAAATGGGCGAAATGCGCGATGTAAATAGTAGAACCTTTTATCTTCCTGAAGGAATCTGGTACGACTTTTTCAGCAAGGAATGTAAGGCGGGCAGGCAGTGGATTACACAAGATTATCCTATCGATAAAATCCCGATTTGGTTTAAAGGGGGTTCTGTTGTCCCGTTTGGCCCGGTGGTGCAAAGCACCAGCGAACTTGGTGATGAAACCCCGCTGGATCTGGTTGTGCTGCTCGACCAGCACGACAAGGCTGCTGGGCAATTCCACCTGAACAAAAACAGCGTCTTTCAGCTAACAGCAGAAAGCAGGGATGGGCAAGTGTCTGTATCTATTACAAAAGGCTTGCCAGTGAGCGAAGTGCGCGTATTTGGGCCGGCAGGAGAAATTGAACGGGAAAATATTGTGTTGCAGCAGGGGTGATATTTTTAAAGGGCACTAATGCCGGATATGTTGGTTTTCAGAGAAGTTAGTGGCGTTTCTTCAAAGAAGCCATAACTGATTAGTTTTCAGGCTTGTAAATATAGTGATGGATAAGGGTCGTCAGCTCATCCACGACCAGTTCCTCATCAAACTTTTCATTGGGCATAGAAACGATTCTAAAGAAGAAGCCAAAAAACACATTGGTTACGGTGAACACCATAACATCACTATCCCTGCGTTTGGGTCGTATTTTTTCATTACCCTCAAAATTAAGGCCAATGGCCCTAATCAGCTCTTTGGTATTTTTAGCGAATTTAAGTTCAGGAATAACAGCTGAAAATTCAGTCATCATGACTTTAATCATTTCTCTTTGATCGTAGGCAAACTCAACACTGATTCGCACATACGCTTTGGTCATGTCATACGGTGTAAGTGAGGCTGTAGAAGCTTTGGTTGCAACTGCTTCCAAAACCCTTTGTAATTCTCTATCCAGATACGCAACAAAAACCGCCTCTTTAGAGGAGAAGTAGTCATACAGAGTGCCTATATTTACATCAGCCTCCAGTGCAATCTGCGCTGTGCGGGTTCTTCTCAGCAGATTGTCTTTGTTACTGAGGTGAAAGTTTGGACTAATCTGTATGGCCAATGCGAGTAGGCCGGAGGAGACTTGGTTTTGCGTGTGTGAGGGTACGATGCAAAAGACGTTTGGGTTGGAATCAACAAATCGTGCCAGCCCTTTCGTTGAGTTGGTTAGCACTTTAGTAAAGAAGTTAACCGCTGATTTATAGCGCTTCTGATCTGGGTTTTTGATATTCAGTAGTGTGTGGGTGATTTTGTCGATATTAGGATTGTGGCCACCTTCCCAAGGATGGTAATCGTACAATGGCATGATGTCGTTGTAGTCGATTGATCCATACTCTTTTGTGTTTTGACTTGGGAGAGAATTAATGTCCATGTAGTTAATCTCAAGTGGCCGCCATAAAGCGTTTGATCTTAACCTATGGGCTGTCTAATCTCCAAAGCAAACCACGGGCGGCAAGTTTATGAATATGGTGGGCCCAGTAGGACTTGAACCTACGACCAATCGATTATGAGTCGACTGCTCTGACCAACTGAGCTATGGGCCCCAAACTGTTTTTACTGCTTACTTATCTGTTACTTTCGATTTTCATCTTGGCTACTTACTTGCAGTAAATGATTGTAACTATTCTATTTTTCCTCTTTCCTGCCCCATTAGCCCATTCTATTATGAGTCGACTGCTCTAACCAACTGAGCTATGGGCCCGGCGAGAGGGTGGGGATTATATAGCCCGGGCGTTGTCAGGGCTAGTCCGGCGGCGGTAAATTGTACTTATTTGCTCTTGCTGCGTATGATGGTCGCTCATTTTTTTTGGCGAGAGCCTGCTTTTTCTTTTACGGAGTTAGTTTTATGTCTTTTCTGATTGGCAATGACCTTGTGGTTACCATGCACTATACCCTGAAAAATGATGCCGGTGAGGTGCTGGATAGTTCTGAAGGTGCGGAGCCATTATCCTATTTACACGGGGCGGGGAATATTATCCCGGGCCTGGAAGCCGCTCTGGTTGGAAAAACAGCAGGCGATAGCTGTGATGTGACCGTGCAGCCTGAGGATGGTTACGGTGAGGTAATGCCTCATCTGGTGCAGACATTGAGCCGT
>JAGRJA010000137.1 GCA_020443005.1 Pseudomonadales bacterium | reverse complement strand
TTCCATTTCTCAACAGGTGGCAAGACAGTTTTATCCTGTGTAGCAAGTTGCTGCTGTAAATTGTCAATCATTGAAACTTTCTCCGGTTTTCTTTTCAGGTGTATTTGCTTTTACGACGAGAACAGCGGCAACGAACACCAGAATATAACCACACACCGAAACACTATCAGGCATTTCATTCCAGAATAGCCAGCCATAAAAACCAGCAAAAACTACGGTCAAATAGCTTGCAGGGGCTATTTTTCCGGCAAATGCATAACTGTAACCACGCGTCAAAAAAACCTGTGCCAATGTGGTGATTAAGCCGACTGCAATCAAAAGGCTCCATTCAAGAAGCGAGAATGAAAAACGCTTGTCATAAACAAGGAAAAAAGTCAGCACACTGCCAATGAGTGTAAAGTAAAAAACCGTACGCTCAGCGGGTTCGGTATGGGAAAGTTTTCTGATACAAATGAAAGCCAACGCGCTCATCAATGTACAAAACAACCCGATCAGCAACATTGCATGAAACGCCACCTTGTCACCGCCCTGATCAGGTTGTAATGCCAGAAAAACCCCTGAAATTCCCACAAAAGCGATAAGATAGGCATGGGCATTAACACGCTCCTTGAGAAGAAAATGTCCGAGAACAGGCACAAAAACCGGTGCCGCATAAACAAACATCATTGCTTCGCTCAAGGAAAAGTGGGCGATTCCATAAAAAAATGCATACATGGCAGATATGCCCGTAATGGAGCGAAGCAAATGAAGCAAGGGTTGCCGGGTTTTGAAATGGGCGACGCCTTTTTTCAATATAAAGGGTGTAAACATCAGCAAGCCGACAATATTGCGAATAAATACTACATGTTCAGTCGATGCATACTGTGAGGCCAGCCGAATAAAAACCCCTGCCGTGGCAAATAAAAACGAAGCAAAAGCCAGACACAACAGACCCTTGGAAACTGCTGAAAGGTGCTGCCACACTATTGTTCAACCACCAACGACTCTCATGATGGTTTGTCCGCCACGAAAAGCGGTTGACTGCTTGTCTGCAATAACATGAGTCAGGCGCTCGCCAAGAATTCCCAGCGCCTCGTTTTCAGGCATCTCAAGCAAGTCAGCGATATAATGCTTGTTCGTGCTACTGAGGCAACCGTGAAGATAGCCAGAAGAAGATAATCTTAGCCTCGTACAACTTTCACAAAACGGTTGGCTTTCATTGGCAATGACGCCAAAAAAACCTTTTCCGGGGATTTCAAAACGAATGGATGTAGAATCAAACGCTGTTTCAACCCGATGGAAGTCATAGACATTCCCAATCTCTCTCAACAGGTAATCCATCGAAACAAATTCATTTGAGAATTCACTGCTACCAAGTAGATGCCCCATTTTCATTAACTCAATAAAACGCAACTCGATATTCCGCTGCAAACAATAATCAAGCAGCTTTACAATCTGGTCCAGATTGCCGGAACGGGTCGGGACAGCATTGACCTTGACCGACAAACCATGCTTTTGTGCGGCATCAATGCCATTCAACACACTGTCGAGGTCTCCACCACGATTGATCGCACGGAATTTTACCGGATCCAGCGTATCGAGACTCACATTGATCCGGCGTATTTTTTGGGATGCGATAAATGCAGCCTTACCGACAAGAAACTGCCCGTTGGTTGTCAAACTGACATCCTTGAAATCGAATGCAGCCAGACCGGAAACAAACTCATCAAAGTATTCCGAGATGAGTGGTTCACCGCCTGTGATACGAAGTTTCTCAATTGGATTAAGCCGGGTCAGCAATTTGACAGCCTGCAACAATTGACTTCCATTCAGTGGGCGTTTTGCTTTCTGACGGCGATAGCCTTCAGGCACACAATAGGTGCAGGCAAAATTACAGGCTGCTGTAATGCTCACCCGAAGATTCCTGAAATATCGCCCTTGTCTGTCAACAATCATCGCTGTAGCCTTCAACTGGAAGCTGCCTATACTAACACTCTTTAGAGCAATATCTGTTGATGACTTTTAGCCTTATGACGCAAAGCTGGCGATTTTTTGCACTCAACACCCTTTTCACGGTGTTACTGTTTTTTGCCAGTTCTCAACACCTGTATGCTGAAAACAGCAAGGAGCGATTCTCCTACCCATTATTAGGTTACAGGGTTAGCAACACCTACCCCCATGACACAACACTTTTCACACAAGGTTTTACCCTGGATGACAGGAATACACTCTTTGAAAGTGGTGGCGGTTATGGGAAATCGGTCATTATCAAAAGGACATTATCGAAACTTCAACCCCTTGGAAAAACAGTATTGCCACCCGGGGTATTTGCAGAAGGCTTAACCCTGCTTGACGACAGGCTTTATTTGGCTACCTGGAAATCCGGGAAAATCCATGTTTTTGACCAATCATTGAACAAACAATCTGCTCACAATCTGCCCTGTGAAATGTGGGGCCTTACCTCGGACAACAAAAACCTGATCATGAGCAACGGCTCTGAACATCTCTTTTTTCTGAAACCGGAAACGATGGAAATAACAAAAAAACTGGAGGTCACCCGGCAGAACGAAGTAATGAGGAATCTCAATGAGCTTGAATGGGTAGACGGTTTTGTATTTGCCAATATCTGGCACAGCAATGAAATTATTGTTATTGATACAGATAACGGCAAGGTCATTGGCACACTGGATCTGACAGGCCTTGACGACACTTCATTAAGTCAGGTTCACGAGGAAGCTGTACTCAACGGCATAGCCTGGCAAAAAGATACAAGTCGCTTGCTGGTCACCGGAAAATACTGGTCAACCATTTATGAAATTGAACTTGATTCCGGGCTGCCCGCAAGGCGGCAATCAAGGTAATCAGCCTTTCAGGTTCTTGGTAATGTCACACCTGTTTGGCCCTGATATTTCCCTCCCCTGTCTTTATAGGATGTTTCACAAACCTCGTCAGATTCAAAAAAAAGCATCTGCGCCACACCTTCATTAGCGTAGATTTTGGCAGGTAAATTTGTGGTATTGGAAAACTCCAGCGTCACATGGCCTTCCCATTCCGGCTCAAGTGGTGTGACATTAACAATAATGCCGCAGCGAGCATATGTCGACTTGCCCAGACAAATGGTCAACACATTTCTGGGAATCCTGAAGTATTCAACGGTTCTGGCAAGCGCAAAGGAATTCGGCGGAATGACACATACATCATCAACAACATCAACAAAACTTTTTTCATCAAATTTTTTGGGGTCAACCGTTGCGGAATGCACATTGGTAAAGATCTTGAATTCCCTTGAGCAGCGCACATCGTAGCCATAGCTGGAAGTGCCGTAGGAAATGACTTTTTCCTGACCATGTACTGGCTCCCTTACCTGCCCCGGCTCAAAAGGCTCAATCATGCCATGTTCCATTGACATACGACGAATCCATTTGTCCGCTTTAATGCTCATATTGCTATTAACTCCATCAGGCCACCGTTTTACGATGTGAGAATTATTCAGTATAAGCCGGAGCACCAAGCCCCGGCAGGCGGCGTATCATAACACCTGAATTTCAGGTGAGCGAGCAGGAAATATGTGCCGAAAAATAGGCTATTGCGCACAGTTAACGCAAAAAAGTGCTTCCGGTTTTATATCGAGTCTGGCAACAGGAATTTCCTCGAGACACTTCTCACAAATACCATAATTACCGTTTTTGATCCGATCCAGCGCAAGATTGATATCGTGTAACTCCTGCTTGGCTTCATTGCCCAATTGATCAAGCACCTCATCATTCTCACGCTCTTGGGCCTGCTCTGACCAGTCGCTTGAGTGCGCCGATGTAACATCTTTTTGAATCCGTTCGATACGGCTACTCAGAAAATCACGCCTTTGCTCCAGACGGGTTTTGAATTCGTTATCATCAATCACAATCATCTCCTGAAATAAAAACTGCGGACATAAGCCAAGCCCGCAGTTTAAAACATCAACAAGGTAAAATACTAATTTATATCAATTCTTTTGGGTTGTGGTGTATCCGGTGCAGGCTTTTGCACCTTGATGCTCAACAAGCCATCTTTAAATGTTGCAGATATAGCATCGTCTTTTATATCTGTACCCAGATTGAATCTTCGCAAATAATGCCCACTGTGACGCTCTTTTCGGATCACCTTGCCTTCTTTCTCTTCGGTTTTTTCCTCTGAGGTTTTTGCCTCAATGGATAAAACACCGTCGTGCAAGTTCACTGCAACATCATCTTTTTTCAAACCGGGCAATTCGGCGTTAATCTCATAGTACGCATCATGCTCGTGAATATCTACTTTGGGGGACAGGTACCCGGGACGCCCTTCCGAAGCCTGACGAGCCGGACTGAAAAAATGGTCAAAGGCCCTGTCAAAATCGAGCCATGATTCATAAGGTACGAGTGTCATAATCAATCTCCTGTGAAAAGTGGTCGAAAAAAACCTGCCCTACAAAGATAGGG
>JAGRJA010000136.1 GCA_020443005.1 Pseudomonadales bacterium | reverse complement strand
TATCAATAATTCGTCTGGAATTTTGCTTGAGTTTGTCGTCGCTGTAGCTGATTGTGAGGGTGACCCTGTTTTCGCCAATCAGCCTTGCGGTTACGAAGAAGCCCTGAATAACATCCTTGAATTCTGTTTGTCTGTGCTCGACAAGATTGCCTTGCTGATCGATAAAGTATTGTCTGTTACTGAATGGTATGGACTGGCCGACGGCGATGAAGGCAGGTTGTCCTTCCACCCCTCGAATTTCCTGCTCACCGTTACGATTGTTATTGACTGACCCTCTGTTGAGCGTGATGCGGGCGTGATTCCGGGTTTGCCAGGGTGAGGACTCGGTTGAAACCTGAATGTGCTCATTACCGATGTTTCCACTCAGGGAATATCCTGAGTTTTGGGAATGGCTGTCCTGATTGTTTCTCACCCGAATAAGAATATTCCTCAAGGGTTTGTCAACCTTGCTCACGATGCTTTCGACGATGTCTATTGTGGATTGGTCGGCTCTCAGGATAATTTTGTGACCAATTGCAGTGGCGCTTTCCCCGTCCATGAGTACCGGGTTGATGGTTTGAATGAACTCGTCAGCCGGATAGTTTTGTAATTCTATTACATGGACAGTCATTGCCTGTGCGACAGAAAAGCAGGCAAGAAAGAGGAGGGCCAGAATCAGTCTGAGGTGGTGCATAGCGGTTGACCAGCGTTTAAAGAGTGAGCTTTTTCAGCTCCGGGTCAGTGTAGGCGACATTCCAGAGTTGATCAAACTCTTCCTGTTGAGCCTTGACCCTGGCGCGATTATCGAGATTTACACTGCCAAGGTAGCTTTCCTCATTGGCCCGAAAAAGGATATTGATGTCGTCGGTAATAATATAGAAGTAGGGGTAACTACCTTTTGGAACATCGAAAGTCCGGATTTCCAGAATATTATCAGAGCGTTGTCCAATCTTGACCAGGCGGTGTGATGTCAGTTTCAGCGGGCGTGTATTTTTAACGAGTAAGCGGATCGAGGTTTTTGTACTGCGCTTTCGAAACGCGATCAGTAATGAGGCAATTTCACTGGAGTCAAGTAGTAAGGGGTCGAGTGATTCACTGAAGATGCAGATGCATTTTTCGGCTTCTGCAAGCAGTTTCAGTATCCATTCACGGCATTCATGGAAGTGCTGGAACTGTTCAAGAGAACCCTTGCTGATGCTCGAACGATCTGGAGGTAAAAAACGGGACATTTTTTTATGCGGTATACCGGCATCCAAAAACTCAGAGCCTTCTTCCTCGAAGCCGAACTGCTTGTAAAAACCAATGGCATGGGTTTGGGAGTACAGAAAAAGTTGAGTAAAACCACAGGATGACGCCTGTAATAAAATAAAGCGCAGCATTGCGGACCCGACACCCTGACCACGATAGTTTTCAAGAACGGCGCAGCGACCGAGTTGCCCTTTTGTGGTGATTCTGGCAGTTGCTACGGGCTGCTCATTTATTGAAGTGAGAAAATGTATGGCCGTTTCATCTTCTTCATCCCATTCCAGATTTTCCGGAACATGCTGTTCTTTAATAAAAACTGCCTCCCTGATTGATTTCAATACCTGCCCGTCATTCTCCCAGTCGGCGACCCGGGTAGAGCAGGATAGAAAGTCAAGATCACTCAAAATACAGGGCTCCGCAGTTTACAAGTTTTGTCAAAAAATCGAGGGCAACAGGGTCGTCTGAATGCGCGATCAACTCGCGCTTGTCAATCCGACGGTGGTCAAATACTAGCGAAACCAGTCGCTCATAACCTTGATCAAAATCGAATTGTTGCCCATTACAGTACGCTGTGACCTTATTGTGGATACAGTACCAGACAAAACGCGCTTCTTCACGCTGTCGCAGGCAAGTGCTGTGTGCGAGCAGGCTTTTCAATTCTTTGACCGAATAACAAACACCTTCTGTTGATTCTTCGTCCGGGTATTTTTTTTCACTGGTCATTTCGGCAAATGCACTTGCAATCAGACTTCTGTTTTCAGCCAGTTTTTTCAGGCGGCGTTGTAGCTGGTCAATAAAACTTTCGGGTACATAGGTTGGCGACGCGTTTTTCAGGTCGTCCATGGGTAGCCGTATTGATTCGTCGAGCACCTGTGAACAATGCTCGATCCAGCGATTGATGAATTCATTGAGAGAAGGGGCCCGATAACCGATTGAGTAACTCAGTCCGGCTTCAATTGCAGTACACCAGTGAGATTGTTGCATCGGGATGTAGAGCATGTCGCCGGGATAAAGCCGGTATTCCTCGCGCCGTTTGAATTGCTTCAGAATTGCCATGTCGGCATCTTCCAGCAAGGGGGAATCTTTTGTGCAGAACTCGCCGAGTTGCCAAAGTCGACTGCCAGAGCCCTGCAGAATGAAAACATCATAATAGTCAAAATGCGGGCCCACGCTACCCTGAATGGCGGCATAACTGACCATGATGTCATCGAGGTAGTGGCGAGGCAGGAAGTTAAAGTGTTCGAGCAGTTCGTTGACTTCAGGATGCCAGAGGTTAACTGCCTGAACCATCAGGCTCCAGTGGCTTTCCGGAAGTTGGGAGAAGATTTTTTCGGAGAAAGAACCGTGTTTGACCTGCCAGGCGGGCGTGCCTTTTTCGAGGACGATTCTGGATTCAACAGAGTCTTCGCAGGCGAGGCCGGCAAGCTCCTCGGCGCTAATGGGTGAGCTGAATCCCGGAAAGGCGTTCGGTAAATAAAGCGCTTTTTTCCCCCAGTATTCTTCAAAAAATCTGTCAGAGGAAATGAAGCGGAAATCCCTTTCTGTCATGGTCGTCAGATTTTTTGGGCTTGCTCAGTCGCATTACCGATGTAGTTTGATGGGGTCAGGTTTTTCATCAGTGCTTTGCCTTCAGCCGGAATTTCCAGTTGATCAATGAACGCGAGCAAGACCTGCTGGTTGATTTTCTGGCCTCGGGTGAGTGCTTTGAGCTTTTCATAAGGTTGTTCTACACCGTAACGACGCATGATGGTTTGCAGTGGTTCGGCAAGCACTTCCCATGCATTGTCGAGGTCTTCTTGCAGTCGTTGCTCGTTGAGTTGAAGTTTGTCGATGCCTTTCAAAACCGAGTGATAGGCAATCAGACTGTACGCAAAACCTACGCCCATGTTGCGTAAAACGGTAGAGTCGGTCAGATCCCTCTGCCAGCGGGAGACAGGCAATTTTGCAGAGAGGTGATTGAATACAGCGTTCGCCAGACCAAGATTGCCTTCCGAGTTTTCAAAATCGATCGGGTTGACCTTGTGTGGCATTGTGGAAGACCCGACCTCTCCGGCGATGACTTTTTGTTTGAAATAGCCTAACGAGATATAGCCCCATATATCACGGTTGAAATCGATGAGAATGGTGTTGGCTCGGCAGATGGCATCAAACAGTTCTGCCATATAGTCATGTGGTTCAATCTGGGTGGTGTAGGGGTTCCAGGTGATGCCCAGGCTTTCAACAAATCCGGTCGCGTTCTGCTGCCAGTCAATATCGGGGTAGGCTGAGAGGTGGGCGTTATAGTTACCAACAGCACCGTTGATTTTCCCCAGAATGGGGACGGATTCAATGGAATGGATTTGTCTTTCCAGGCGTGCCGCCACATTGGCCATCTCTTTGCCCACGGTGGTTGGCGAGGCCGTTTGACCATGCGTGCGCGATAACATGGGCACAGCTGCCTGTGAGTGCGCCATTTTTCTTATGTTTTCCAGAATTTCACGCATCAGGGGCAGCAGAACCTCATCGCGCCCCTGCTTGAGCATCAGGGCGTGCGAAAGATTGTTGATGTCCTCCGAGGTGCAGGCAAAATGAATGAATTCGGAAACAGACTGGAGTTCCTCGTTGTCCGAGATACTTTCTTTCAGAAAGTATTCAACTGCCTTGACATCGTGATTGGTGGTTTTTTCGATGGCCTTGATCTGTTCGGCGTGCTCTGAAGAAAAATCTTCGATG
>JAGRJA010000135.1 GCA_020443005.1 Pseudomonadales bacterium | reverse complement strand
CTGCCGTTACAGCCCAAAGGCATTATTCTTGCCCTGCCAGTTTCAGTAAAGATTTTGCGGATGAAGGGGCTTATTGGCAGATGAGGTGTCTTGTTTGACTGGGATGAGGCAGAGAAGAGCACTGCGATGGCGAATATTGATTTAGGTAGTATTATTACTCACATTGATATGAAAACTGCTGAATACATCAGGAAAATCGGCAATCGTGGAGTACCTGGGACAAACTCAAAGCGGGATAAGGATGTTGTTCGTTGTGATTTGTCGTTTATTGATTTCCAATCTTTGCTATTGGGGAATTGTAGTTGTTTCATCATCAGTTGCAGTATCTAAACTGGGCGCACCAGAACAGAATTCAGCGGCACGATCGTCCGGGTTCCGTAAGGGGCAATCATCTATTGATAAGCAACCACAACCAATACAAACAGAGAGTTTATTTTTTAGCGTTGTGAGCCTTGCTATTCTTTCGTCCAGGTCTTTTGCCCAGATAGAGGACATCCTTTCCCAGTCTGTAGCCGTTGCAGGTGCATTATGAGGGAGTTTGTCAATATGTTCTCGTATATCTGACAGTGATATACCTAACCCTTGTGCAACCCTGATAACAGCAAGTTGACGGAGTATATGGCGTGGGTAGCGACGCTGGTTTCCTGAATTTCTCTGACTTGTTATAAGGCCTTTCGTTTCATAGAAATGCAAGGTGGATATAGGTACTCCGCTGCGCTTGGATACTTGGCCAATGCTTAAAAGTTGTGAGGGAGTTTTTTTCTCATCTTTTTTCATGCAAAAATCCTAGCCCAGTTCTTGACCTCAATCAAGGTTGAGGTTTTATACTGCCTGCCATCCGTACAAAGGCTCAACCTTTTGGGTGTGTGAGCGATGAAAATCTTGATGAGTTAAAGGCAAATATAATGGCTGATACATCTTTATCTGAAGTTGACCAAAATAACGAACTCTCGGCCTCGGGTTCAAGGTTTAGTAAAACAGGTCGCACACTGCTATTTGTTGGCATTGCAATTCTTGTGTCTGGAGCAGTATTTGCTGCGTTGTTTGGCTGGAAAACCATCATGCAGTCTGGTTCTGTCCAGACACAGAGGCCACCCGTGGAGGTGTCTGCCATGCAGATCAACCTCACTACAGTGCCAGTTTCAATTCAGGCTGTTGGGTCACTTCGTGCTGTGCAAGAAGTACTGCTTTCATCAGAAGCATCCGGTCTTGTAGCAACGATAGAATTTGAAGCCGGGCAGATCGTTGAAGCCGATACTCTGCTGGTGCAACTGTATGACGCTCCAGAAAGGGCTGACCGAGATGCAGCAATCGCTCGTGCTAATTTGTCCAAAGTGCAGTATCAAAGGTCGCTAGGCTTATCAAAGAGTGGTGCAGAATCAAAAGAGGTGGTTGACCAGCGTGCTGCTGAAAAGGAGCAGGCAATCGCGGTGATTAAACAAATAGATGCGCGTATTCAGCAAAAGCAAATACGAGCGCCTTTTACAGGGAAGTTGGGTATACGCCGGGTTGATTTGGGGCAATATTTACATCCCGGAGAAAGCGTGGCCACTCTCACAGATAGCAGCAGACTTTATGTGGATTTCAGTGTTCCACAACAGGAATTACGAAGGATGGCAGAGGGTAATGTTGTTCGGGTAACTACCGACACATGGCCAGGAAGAGTGTTTCAGGCAACTCTCGAAACAATTGAGCCCCGTATTAATCAGGAAACACGGAATATTTCAGTCAGAGCGCTATTAGAAAATGCCGATAGCGCTCTGCAATCTGGCATGTTTGTTAATGTAGAACTTATTCTAGCAGACAGAATTGATCGATTAACTGTGCCTGCAACAGCAATTCAGACGACGGCATTTGGCGACAATGTGGTTGTTGTGCGTGGAGATAACCCAACTGTTCAAGGACAGGTGGAGTATGTGCGTGTTACTGCCGGTAAGCGTTTCGGGGATATGGTGGAAGTTGATGGGTTAGCGGTCGGCGATGTCATTCTTATAGAAGGGCAAATGAAAACGCCACCTGGCACACAGGTTGTCGTAGCAGAATTACGTGTTCAGTTTGAAAAGGATTGATGGTCAATGAAATTTACTGATTTATTTGTCCGTCGGCCAATTTTATCGATAGTCGTTAGCATCTTGATATTGCTGGTAGGGATAAGCTCATTATTCTCATTACCCATTCGGGAATACCCCGAAATGGAAAGCGCTACGATCGTTATATCGACAAACTACCCAGGTGCCACTCAAGATGTCATGCAGGGTTTTGTTACTACCCCATTAGCTCAAGCAATTTCAACGGCAAGCGGCATTGAATATCTAACCTCTACCTCTTCACAGGGAAGCAGTGAAATTAAAGCAAAGCTTGTTCTTAATGCAGATGCAGATCGCTCCATGACTGAAATTCTAGCAAAGGTTCAGCAGGTCAGCTATCGATTACCAGAAGGCGCTAACAACCCTGTAATCAATAAAATTACAGATGGCGCTTCCGCTGTTCAGTATGTTTCATTTATTGGTAGCGATATACCAATGCCGGTAGTTACTGATTTTGCCTCGCGAGTCGCGGAGCCGTTAATAACATCCATATCAGGTGTGGCATCAGTTCGATATGGCGGTGCACAAACGTTGGCAATGCGTGTATGGCTAGATCCTGACCGATTAGCTGCACGGAATTTATCAGCAAGTGAAGTGGCCAACGCGCTACGCAGCAATAATATACAAGCGGCGCCTGGACAACTGAAAACAACCGACACCGTCATTAATGTAACTGCTTCAACCGATGTGCGAGATATTGACGATTTCAGGAAAATGGTAGTCAAACGGGCTGATAACGATTTGGTGCGTCTGAGTGATGTGGCCACTATTGAGCTTGGCGGACAAAATTATGATAGTAGCTTTACCAGTAGTGGTCAGCGTGCTCTGGTGAT
>JAGRJA010000134.1 GCA_020443005.1 Pseudomonadales bacterium | reverse complement strand
GTATCGATAACTTCCTGATATCCGAGTTGAAGGGGGCGCCTCGCTCACTGGTCTATCGTATTTTGCGCAAGGGTGAAGTCAGGGTTAACAAGGGCAGGGTGAAGCCGGACTATCGTTTGATGTCCGGTGATGTGGTAAGGGTGCCACCGGTAAAGTTGTCTGACAAAACCCAGCCTGTTGCGGGCGATGCGCTTATTACCCATCTGAAAAAATGTGTTCTTTTCGAAGATCAGGATTTTCTGGTCATTAACAAGCCTTCCGGCCTGGCCGTTCACGGGGGTAGTGGTAACAGCCTTGGTTTGATCGAGGCCCTGCGTCAGTCGAGGCCCGATTGCCGTTATCTTGAGTTGGTTCATCGTCTTGACAAAGAAACATCCGGTTGCCTGCTTGTCGCCAAAAAAAGAAGTGTATTGCGTTCGCTTCAGGACCTTTTTCGGCAAAAAAAGATAACGAAAACCTATCTCGCGTTGGTTAAAGGTCACTGGCCTGCAAATAAAAGGCGTGTGACAGCGCCTTTGCTGAAAACCGGTTCAGAAGATACAAGCCGGTATGTAAAAGTGCATGAGGATGGCAAGGCATCGAAAACCGGCTTCGAGCTTATACAGCATTTCAGGGATTTCTCTCTGGTTCGCGCCCTTCCACAGACCGGCAGGACACATCAAATTCGTGTTCACGCAAAGAGTGCAGGGCATCCGTTGGTTGGCGATGACAAGTATGCGCCCGAAACTGTTGTTGATGACAGGCGCATCAGCGGTTGCTCCCGATTGTTTTTACATGCTGCGTCGTTGTCCTTTATTAAGGAGGGTGCAGATAAAGTGTTTTGTGTAGAGGCGCCACTTCCTGATGAATTGCAAAAAGTGCTGAGGCATCTGGAATCAGGCAGATGACGCTTTATATTTTTGATTGGGATGGCACATTAATTGATTCAGCCGAAAAGATTATTGCCAGTATGCAGGGGGCGGCCCTGGAACTCGGCTTGACTGCCCCGGGGGATGATGAGGTAAGACATATCATCGGACTGGGCCTGCCAGAGGCGATTCTTTATCTGTTCCCCGATTTGCATTTGTCTGAGCGCACGCGCTTGCAGCAATTGTATTCCCGTCACTTCGTGGAAGCAGAGAGTATGGTTTCCGCCGCTTTTCCCGGTGTTCAGGAAACGCTTCAGACTTTGCTTCAACAAGGGCATCAGCTTGCCGTTGCCACAGGGAAAAGTCGGCGGGGTTTGGAAAGGGCTTTCAAAGACTCGGGCCTTGCTCGATTTTTTTGTTCGAGTCGTTGTGCGGATGAAACCAAATCAAAACCGCACCCTCTAATGCTGCAGCAACTTCTTGATGAGTGTCGCGTGCCGTTTGATCAGGCTGTGATGATTGGCGACACAAGCTATGATATGGAAATGGCATCGAGGCTTTCGATGCCCAGAGTTGCTGTTTCCTATGGTGCGCATTCAAAAGACAAGCTGCTTGCGTACAGTCCTGATATGATTATCGATGATTTCAGTCAGGTGCTCGCTTGGCAAGAAGTCTGAATTTTTAGGTGTTTGGAGAAGAGAAATGTTTGGAAAAAAAAATGAAGACGAGGCCGTTTCCAATAGTGGTAAAGGTCCGGAGTGGAAACTGCTGGAAAAGGTGATCAGTGATTCATTCGTTGAACAAAGAAGGGCGAGGCGCTGGGGTATTTTCTTCAAACTGCTTACCTTTGCCTATATTTTTGCCTTTATTTTTCTTTTTTCAAACCAGAGCGGAGACAGCATGGGGTTGAAAACACCAAAACATGAATATACCGGGCTGGTCAGTCTCAAGGGCGTGATTGCCGATGGAGAAGAGGCCAATGCAAACGCAATTGCAACTGGTTTAAGAAAGGCTTTTGAGCACGAAAAGACCACTGCGGTTATTCTGGCAATCAATAGTCCTGGCGGGAGCCCGGTGCAATCCAATTATGTCTATGATGAAATCAATCGTCTCAGGGAAAAATACCCTGAGAAAAAACTTTATGCTGTGATTGGCGACCTGGGCGCTTCAGGGGCTTATTACATCGCTTCGGCTGCCGATGAAATCTATGCCAGTGAATCAAGTCTGGTGGGCTCGATTGGTGTCACGGCCGCCGGTTTCGGTTTTGTTGATGCGCTGGACAAACTGGGTGTGGAACGCCGTAACTTTACATCGGGTGAACATAAAAGCTTTCTCGATCCTTTCCAGCCTGTTAACCCATCCGAAGCCGAGTTCTGGAAAGGCGTATTGAATGTCACTCACCAGCAGTTCATCAAGCGTGTCAAAGATGGCAGGGGGGATCGTTTGGCGAATGACAACGAGCAGCTCTTCAGTGGTCTGATATGGAGTGGTGAGCAGGCGCTCGACCTGGGGCTGATTGATGGTATGGGGAGCCCTGGACAAGTGGCCAGAGAGGTTATAGGTGTTGAGGATATCCTCGATTTTACCGTAAAACCGAATCCTTTCGAGGCGTTTACCGGGCGTCTGGGCAGTAGCATCGGGTCGGGAATAGCGTCCTATTTTCATTCGCAGGCAAGCATGGCGGGTGCTGAATCGCTGAGATAGGTGCTACCCGTTTTCTCAAGGTATTTCGAAACCGGCATCCCTCAGGATGCCGGAAAGAGCGATTAATGGAAGCCCAATCAATGCGTTGGGGTCATTTGTTGATATGCTTTCGAGAAGCGTTATGCCGAGCCCCTCGCTTTTGAAGGCTCCCAGACAGTCTTCAGCGGGTTCTTTGGCAAGATAGTGGTTGATTTCTTTTGCTGAGAGCTGTCGAAATGTAACCACAGTCTTTTCAATCACTGTCTTGTCAAGGTTTTTTCCTACACAAAAGACGCAAAGCCCTGTATAGAAACTGACTGTTTTACCACTGATTTGAGCCAACTGTTTTCGTGCATTCTCGGGAGAACCCGGTTTAAGGAGTAGCTGCTCTTCGCATTCGGCAGTCTGGTCAGAGGCAATAATGATCGCATCGGGATTGTCCGAGGCGATTTGTAGTGCTTTCGATCGGGAAAGGCGTTTTGCCGCTTGCCAGGCATTTTCATCAGGAAAAGGTGTTTCATCGATATCGGGCGTTTGGAAGCGAAAGGGGAGTTGCAGTTTTTTCAATAAATCCCTTCG
Source organism: Pseudomonadales bacterium (assembly GCA_020443005.1). Lineage (GTDB taxonomy): Bacteria > Pseudomonadota > Gammaproteobacteria > Pseudomonadales > UBA7239 > JAGRJA01. The sequence continues at coordinate 674 of JAGRJA010000134.1, read as the reverse complement.
ATAGGGGGAAGATGACGCCAGAACAAGCTCAAGTTTGTCATCCATATTTGTCTTCCCGTTAGTATCTGCTTAATCTGTTGATTTTCTTTGACAAAACATAGTCGTATCCCTAGAATTGCGCGCCTATGTCGCAACGGCACACAACTTTATTACCCCGAAAGGTCGATGCTCTCAAGTTTACACAAAGAGAAGCGGCTCTGCAGGGCGAGATGCATCTGCGCGATTTGCCGCGTTTGCAGCAGTGTCTGAGTGATAACATTGATTCAATTGTCTTTGCGGATCTGCAGTTTGGCAAAGATGAAGAAAATCGACGGGTGATGAATGGCTTTTTGAAAACCGAGCTGAGTTTGCAGTGCAATCGCTGTTTGCAGTCGATGACGCTGCCGATGGAAACAGGTTTTCATCTTGCTTTTGTCTGGAATGATGAACAGGCTGCAGCTTTGCCAAAGTCTCTGGAACCGGTTTTTTTACACGAAGAAAGCATTGATCTTTATGAGATACTCGAAGATGAATTGCTGCTGAGTTTGCCCTTGTCGCCGGTACATGCTTCGGATATCTGCCAGATTGATCAGTCGTTTCCGGTTAACCCGGAAAATGAAGTGTCATTGGGCCTTTTGTCTGGCAAGCAGATCAAGAAGGAAGCCGAAAGGGCAGATAACCCGTTTGAAGTGCTT
>JAGRJA010000133.1 GCA_020443005.1 Pseudomonadales bacterium | reverse complement strand
CTGTGTTTGATGTTGGCTTTTTTCAGGCGCTTTGACATCTCTTCAGATGTATCGACAGAACTGGTACCGACCAGAACGGGTGCACCGGCTGCAAGACAGATTTCGATATCGCGAATGACTGCTTCGAACTTCTCTTCCTTTGAAAGGTAGATCAAATCATTGAGGTCACGGCGATTACTGGGAACATTGGTCGGTATAACCACAACAGCCAGCCCGTAAATCTGTAAAAACTCCGGTGCTTCCGTGTCAGCTGTTCCCGTCATACCGGACAACTTGCGGTATTGACGAAAATAATTCTGGAAAGTGGTTGATGCCAGAGTCTGGCTTTCGCTTTGAATCGAGACATTCTCCTTGGCTTCGATGGCCTGATGCAGGCCCTCGGATAAACGACGCCCGAGCATTTTTCGCCCACTGTGCTCATCGATCAAAACCACCTGATCATCTTCAACGATATATTCAACATCGCGATGAAACAGAACATGTGCACGCAAACCCGCCATCACATGGTGAAACAGGTTCAGGTTACTTGCCGAGTAAAGACTATCATCGGCTTCCAGCAAACCTTCACGAATCAGCATCTCTTCAATCCGCTGATGCCCTTGCTCCGTCAATTCCACCTGTCGATGCTTTTCATCGACGATATAATCGCCAGGCTTTATTTTATGGGATTCTAGGTCGTCTGCCTTAATCTCACCTTCCTGGCGAATCAGTCGGGGTATCTGCCGATTAATTTTTATGTAAAGCTCTGAACTGTTTTTAACTGCCCCTGAAATAATCAAAGGCGTACGGGCTTCGTCAATCAGGATAGAGTCAACCTCATCAACAATCGCAAACGCCTGACCGCGCTGAATACGATCTTCAAGACGCAAAGCCATATTATCGCGCAGGTAATCAAAGCCGAATTCATTATTCGTACCATAGGTAATATCACACTGGTACGAAGCCTGTTTAAGCGCAAGATCCTGCCCTGATATATTAATACCGACAGTAAGGCCCAGCATTTCGTAGACCGGTCTCATCCAGTTGGCATCACGACTCGCCAGATAATCATTGACGGTAACAACATGCACACCATCACCTGTCAATGCATTCAGGTAAACGGGCAAGGTTGCCACCAGTGTTTTACCCTCACCTGTTCGCATCTCGGCGATTTTACCTTCGTGAAGAACCATGCCCCCGATCAGCTGCACATCGAAATGACGCATGCCAAGCGTCCGTTTTGCCGCTTCACGCACACAGGCGAACGCTTCGGGTAAGAGTTTGTCAAGCGTTTCGCCCTCTGCCAGTCGCTGCTTGAACTCAGGTGTTTTTGCGGAAAGCTGTTCATCGCTCAGGGACTGGATTTCCTCTTCCAACCCGTTAATTTTATTGACGACTTTCTGAAGGCGTTTCAATTCACGGTCATTTTTACTGCCAACGACCTTTTTTAACACTTTTAACAACATAAAGGATGCTCAATCAGGAAACAAAAATTGCCAGCAAAAGCTGACGACTGCGTATATCAGGAGGGAATGAGCGTATTAACGGTGTGTGCGTTTAATGTAGGAGGCCGGATCGACAGAGCGACCATTCTTGTAAATTTCGAAATGTACATGCGGCCCTGTCGAGCGCCCGGTACTGCCCATAATGGCGAGTGGCTGGCCTTTCTCAACAACATCGCCAACTTTTACAAGGTTTTTCTGGTTATGCGCATAGCGGCTGCTGAAGCTGTCACCATGGTTAACTTCCACCATGTAACCGTAACCCTCCCGTTTCTCGGAAGCAACGACTACGCCTGAAGCCACAGCGATAACTTCGGAACCCGCCTTACCGGCAAAATCAATTCCGTTATGCCAGGATTTTTTTCCGGTGAAAGGGTCTGTGCGATATCCGTAATGAGAAGACAACCAGCCTCTTTTTACCGGTCGACCGGAAAGATAGGTTTCTTCATTCAGTTGTTTCTGGCTCAATACCAGGTCAAGCATGCCCAGTTGCTGGCTACGGCTTTCAATCTGTAATGACAAGTCATCGATCATCTGAAGCGATTCAAGTGCCTCAAAACGCTGAAGTTCATCACCCTGAGGGCCACCCAAAGCCGGTTCCGCAGAAAAATCGAACTCGCCGTCGGCTAGCCCGGCCTTGTTGACCAATCTCTCACCCAGGGCATCCAGTCGTAACATCTGCGCTTGCAACTGCCCTACTCTTTTGGTCAATGCCTGCAGGGTTTGTTCAGATATTCTGCGGGTTTCTTCAACCGCCTGTTGTTGCTCTTCGATGTCTTTTCGCCAAACTTCGGTGGTCTGGCGACTGATCAGTACATCTTCCTGCGACAAGGCGATGTGGTAACCCATGAAACCGCCAATCAGTGCAGGCAAACCCAACAAACACAGGGACAACAATAAATTGGAACGCTGCCAGAACAGGCTTTGTACTGACCCGGCATCCGCTTTCTGTTTTTTCCAGAAGTTCATTCAGTCACGCCAACAATGAAAAATTTAATCTGTCTATTTTTTAGGCGGGCCAAATATCTCATAAAAAACAATTGATTACCAGAGAAAACAACGACCAAAAACCCTTCCTCCCAGACAAAAAAAAGCCTGACAGGGATGTGTCAGGCTTGCTTCGAGAGTTTTTTACAACTGATTATGGTGACAATCAGGCTGCAAAAATGGGTTTCATGTAGGAAATAGGTGCCGTTTTTTCATCTTCAAAGGTGACAACTTCCCACGCGTCCTTTTGGGCAATCAATGCTCTAAGCAGTTGATTATTAAGTGCGTGCCCTGATTTATACGCCTTGAATTCACCGATCAGGCTGTTCCCCAACAGATACAGATCGCCTATCGCGTCCAGCACCTTGTGCTTCACAAACTCGTCTTCAGAGCGCAGGCCATCTTCATTCAGTACACGAAACTCGTCAACAACAATGGCATTATCGACACTGCCCCCCTGTGCAAGCCCCTTGGAGCGCAGGTACTCTATTTCATGCATAAACCCGAAGGTACGAGCACGACTGACCTCTTTGACGAAGGAGGTGCTTGAGAAATCGACAACGGCATCGAGCGTCTTGCCATCAAAGACAGGGTGCTTGAAATCGATACTGAAGCTGACCTTGAAGCCATCGAAAGGCTCGAACGAAGCCACCTTGTCTTCATGGCGTACTTCAACACGCTTCTTGATACGAATAAACTGCTTGGCAGCATTCTGCTCTTCAATACCTGCAGACTGGATGAGGAAGACGAAAGGCCCCGCGCTACCGTCCATAATTGGCACTTCGGATGCACTGACTTCTATGTAGGCATTATCAATACCCAACCCGGCCATTGCTGAAAGAAGGTGCTCAACGGTCGACACTCTGACATCCCCTTTTACCAGCGTCGTCGACAGTGTTGTATCACCCACATTCTCGGCGAGTGCTGCAATTTCCACGACGGGATCAAGATCGGTACGACAGAATACAATGCCGGTATCAACAGGGGCGGGCTTCAGGGTGAGATAAACTTTCTCGCCGGTATGCAAACCCACGCCGGTCGCCCGGATTGTATTTTTCAGTGTTCGCTGTCTTATCATCGGTTATCACCTGGTCAATCAAACGATTCCGGCCACTGCGACGGTGTCAAATGCAATCGACTGTAAAACTGCTGACCGGGAAAGCCGCGCATATTAACAGACTTGCACCACCGCCACCATGACCATGGCGTATCTACAAGATTATGGGCAAGACCCGCTCAGTCAGCCTGACGACGCAAAAAAGCCGGAATATCAAGATAATCCAGATCGTCATCGGGCTGCAGCACAGGTATTGCCGAGCCTGATGCAGCCACATCACTTCTTGACGCAGCAGGGCTGTGACGCATGACGGTTGGCCTGTCCAGCTCATTGTATTTCACTTCCCCTGCACTGTTTCTGGGGGTCGTATTATCGACAACCTTTGTCGGTTTTTTACCAATACTCTGGGACTGCAGACCTGTGGCCACAACCGTAACCCGAATCTCTCCGGACATCTCAGGGTCGATGACTGTGCCAACAACAACCGTTGCAGACTCGGATGCGATGTCGCGAATCATATCGCCCACCTCTGAGATTGCACCCAGAGAAAGGTCAAGCCCACCGGTAATATTGACCAGTATGCCCTCTGCACCCTGAAGATGAATATCATCCAGTAATGGGCTGCGAATGGCTGCCTCGGCCGCTTCACGTGCGGCGTTCTCGCCAACGGCGTAACCGGTACCCATCATGGCCATACCCATTTCAGACATCACTGTTTTGACATCGGCAAAGTCAACATTGATAACACCCTGACGCATAATCAGGTCTGCTATACCCTGTACAGCGCCACGCAACACATCATTGGCGGCCTTGAAAGCGTCAAGAAGGCTGGTATTACTGCCCATAACCTGTAACAGTTTTTCGTTCGGAATGGTAATCAGTGAATCCACATATTCGACGAGCTCCTTCATCCCCTCTTCGGCAACAGCCATACGCTTTTTGCCTTCAAAACTGAAGGGACGGGTAACAACAGCGACTGTCAGAATTCCCATTTCCTTGGCTATCTGCGCTACAACCGGTGCTGCGCCCGTTCCGGTACCACCACCCATTCCGGCCGTGATAAAGACCATATCAGCCCCTTCCAGCACTTCTGCAATGCGTTCACGATCTTCCATTGCAGCCTGTCTGCCCACATCAGGATTGGCGCCCGCACCCAAACCCTTGGTCACACAACTACCCAGCTGCATAACAGTTTTGGCGGCAATATCAGACAAGGCCTGCGCATCGGTATTGGCACAGATAAAATCCACACCCTCCACATTTTGCGCAATCATGTGTTGCACGGCATTACCGCCGCCACCACCTACACCAACGACTTTAATGACCGCATTGGCAGGCACATTATCAACCAACTCAAATTTCATAACCATGATGACTCTCCCTCTTCTCGAAAAAAACAATAATTAAAAATGACTCTGGAACCAGCGTTTTACCTTCTCCCATACACCTTCATCCGGCTCGCTGGATGAACGACGATGTCCTTCTTTTTGCTGCTCTGCACCATAGATCAGCAAGCCCACCGCAGTGGAATAAATAGGGTTTTTCAGAATATCTGCCATGCCTCGAACTCCT
>JAGRJA010000132.1 GCA_020443005.1 Pseudomonadales bacterium | reverse complement strand
TCATCTGGTTACGGCGGTTATTCCAGGACTGGTGAAGACGCGGCCAAATAGCCGTTGGCAAATTGAATTTCGCCAAGACCTTTTCATGCTGTAAAACATAATCGGTGGCATGCATAAACAGCGCGTGCAATTCGTTGGTTGCGCGTTTGAGCTCGGCTTCAGCCGTTTCCGACATAACAAGGTATTTGTACTGATCCTCAACCACACTGCTGAGCCTTGAGCCATTCATGGCAAGATAAGCTGCCTCATCGGGATTCGCCGGGTTCAGCCACACTTTGTGAGGCGATGAAATCTCTGCTGTTTGCCGCATTTTGAGATTGAAAAGGTCCGCAGCAGGCGCTTCAAACACAACGGCCTCTGAGGCATCAGCCGTCTGCATAACCCAGCCAAGAATCTCTGCATTGCGAAAGGAGCACTGTATCCAGAAACTGCCATCCTCGCTGATAGTCGCAGGTAACTCACGGGAAAAATGCTGCCCTTCACCCCAGTATTGATGATCAAGATTCTGTTCGGCAATGCGCACCCTGTCAGCAAAAACTTCGGTGACAATCGCGACATGCCCGGTAACATCAAACTCTCCTCCTTCGCTCCATATCAACATACAACCCGGTTCGGGGTGCCGGAAAGAACCGTTCTCAAAAGAATACAAAGGCAGGCGTTTGCCACTTTTCATCTCCGTTACATAAGGCAGACGAAAAATGTCATAGGCCATGGCAATATCATCAAATACATAGCCCTTGTTTAACAACAGCCAGCGTCGTGCAAATTCAACACATTGCCATTTGTAGCCGGTATAAATGCCATTCACAGAGTGCCTGTAGGCATGTCGGTCCGGTAGTTCATTCGGGTCAACACTTTTATAATCGGACGAGTAGGCGGCAACATTTCCGGGTGCAAAACCAAGCACGGTACCAAAGGGCAACGCTTCTTTTTTCATATAAAAACACCAATGTATAAAAGGGAGGATGGCCAAGGCATCATAGCGATGCAGACACTGGAACCGCAAGAAGGATTCACACCCGATACAAACCTTTAATGTTTTGATGCTATAGTCACACCGAAGACAGGAGATCCCATGAAACGACTGCAGCTACTGGAAATCAGTGACCAGCACTGTTTCCCCGATTTTATGCGCAAAGGCGTTATTGAAACCCTGAGTCTCTCGATCAATCTTTTCGGGTTTTACAAGGGCATCACACACTTGCTATCGGAAGCACTTCAAAAAAGTGGCGACACACGCATTGTCGACCTCTGCTCCGGTGGCGGCGGCCCCTGGTGGACCTTGCACAAACAATTGCCAGCGACCGCTCAGGCAAAGGATATTCACCTGACCGACCTTCACCCGAATACATCGGCCCTTTCAACACTGAAAGAAAAGTCTTCAGGCAAAGTCAGCTTTTCAACAACATCCGTCAGCGCCACCAACATGCCTGAAGACCTGCAAGGTTTTCGCACCCTGTTTTCCTCTTTCCATCACTTTGAACCGTCGCAAGCCAAGGCTATTCTTGCTGATGCCGTTCGGGCAAAACAGGGCATTGCCATCTTCGAATTTACACACCGCTCGATTCTGGCCATGCTGATGATGGCGCTATCAGCACCGCTTGGCCCTTTGGTAATGGTGCCTTTTATGCGGCCTTTCGACATCCGGCAAATCATCTTCACTTACCTGATACCGCTGATTCCGCTGGTTGCCGGTTTTGATGGTGTGGTTTCCTGTATGCGCACCTACAATCCTGCCGAACTGCAAGCCATGACCGACGAATTTAATAACGAAAACTACCAATGGAAAACCGGCACAATCCGCTCGGGGCTGTCACCTTTCCCTGTCACCTACCTGATCGGAATACCACCTGACCAAAAAGCCCTGCAGGAATAGCCTGACCAAACAACAAAGCGGTTTTTAAAAACCTACTCATCATAGACGGCCAGCTGGTAAGCATAACCGTGATACATCAACCGATTAATACCGGCAGCATAGGCATTACCGGCAAGATAATAATAGTCTTCTTTCTGCAGCTGATTGAAATCACGGGTGAGAAGAATGAAGGATTCAGAGCTGATAATTTTCCTGCCAGCCACATGACCTGCCGATGAAGCCAGCTTGAGAAAGTCAAAACTGCCGGCAGCAAACAATGCTTCAGATTCAGGGATATCAGCCAGTTGATAGTTATCGAGATAATCACCATAACCACCATGCGCCTGAAGTCGCAGTAGCACGCCATTCTGTTGCATCCACTCTTTCAAAGGCAAAACATAGGACTCGCTGAACAAGCGTGCGCGGGTAGACTCATAATCTTCCCTTATGCGCTTTGCCATCAAATCGTCGGTGTGAAATGCGGGGCTGGAAGGAATGATCATGTCAAAGTATTTTGATTCGCCATAACGCCTGAAAACCAGCGGCAAATATGGCGCAATATCATAGCCATGCTGCTGCAGAAAAGTTTCCCTGAATACAGACGACCAGGGTAATTCCGCAATCAGCTCAAAACTGTCGATGAAGAAGGCCTGTGGTTTATAAGGCGCCAGCGCTTGCAGCCAGGGCTCACCCAATTTATCGATATATTCCTGCGCCCCCGCCTTATTCAAATGATCGTTCACATACGCCTGATGATTCACTGCGTGCAATTCCGCACCCGGGAAAGCCGACCCGAAAACATTGTGTCGACTGGCGTTCTGGTAAAAGGCAAATATTTTCCACTCACCTCCGGGCGCCTTCCAGTTCAGGGTTTCCCCATCAACAAACGCCTTCAGGTCGATAAAATTTTTCAGCGCGCCGGAGTCTTCAGAAACTTCTGCTGCGGATACGGCTTGTAAGGAATAATTGTGATCAAACGCGCCAATCGTGTCGTCGATCACCAGATTGGTCAATCGGATATAGGTAGGGCTTTGCGGCTTCGGCAAGGCCATTCGCGCATTGCCCTGTTGAAGATCAGCGCTCGCCATTAACAATTGCTGTTCGGGATACTCTGTAACAAACGGACCACCCGTTGGCCAACCGCTACCCAATGTTAAATCAACCTTCAGACCCAGATTATGCGCTTCTTTAAAGACCGGCCGAAGATGGTCAAACCAGGCCGATGTACCAACCCGGTATATTTCATCGGCGTGTTGTTCCAGGAAGTCTTTGCGCATGCCGATTGTGAGCGTTTGAATTTCCACGCCTCCAAAGCCTGCTTCATGCAAGACCCGCAACTCCTTAAGCAATTCTTCCCTGTCTACTTTATTGCCTGGCCACCACCATCGTATATAGGGCCGGAATGCAATGGGTGGGTCGTACCAGTCTTCTTCATTCCAGTCCGCTGCACCTTCACCCATTTTCAGAATACGGGATCGGCGGGCAGGAATAACAAGTGCTTCATTTTCATCAGCAAGAGAATTCAACTCTCCGCTTTCGGGATTCAATATGTAGAGTGGCTCGACAAAAAAAGGCTTGTTGAGTGACAATGCAAAGTCTTGTTCGCTATCGTTAAAGAGCAATACGAAAACACTTTGCCCGGATACCCGTCGCTGCACCCTTAACCCCTCAAGCACTTCCCCTTTTACAGACTGCACTGAAGGTGACAAGTCAAAATCGATTCCTGCGTCATGCATACTCTGTAACAATGCCTGAACAGTTTCGACCTTATGCACACGACCTTGCACTTTTTCCCGGAGTGTATCGATCCTCCTGTCGTTGGCCACAGCATCACTCCAGCCTTCCGCCCGTGCTGGCATTTCGCCAAGCCAGAATACCGGAACACCTTGTTGGGCCAGGCGAAGTATTTTCTCAAGTAACTTGGGAGAACATTTCAGCAAGTCATTGATAAGCAAGGCCTTGTACTTCATCGCGCCTACATGTAAAGCGCCTTCGATGTTTGTCGCATCCAGCAAATTACGCTGGCTGACACGGTCATAAACAAAACCGGCATGCGCCAATGACCGGCTTAATTCCGACTCGCTTTTGTTGGGTGTAAGGCCCTCACCCAAAGCCGCCTTGTCAGGCCATTCCTGTTCAGCATATAACCACGCAATATCAACATCCGGCTGCCCTCGCGTCATGGCATAGCTCATGCGCGAAAGGCTTTTATTGATCGCGGGAATTTCTTGCCAAACCGGGTTATCTTCCCGGACATTGGATGTCATGCCGAAGGGCCCGGCAGTGTAATAATCATTAAAGGCGGAAGTTATAAAGGGGTACCACATCACTTCAGGCGTGCGGGTGTAAAATTTTCCCAGAAAAAAAAACGGCAAAAACAGCAAAAGCAAGACGATGAACTTTCTGTAAAACAGAGCTCTCACCATAAATGGCATGTAATACCTCGTAAAATCGGCGCTATAACTTTTACCCGATTTTGGCATAATGCACATCAATTCAACAGAAAATCCAATTGCGATGTAGCATGAGCACTAACCCAGTGAAAAAAAACGCTAGCGACGCTCACACACCCATGATGCAGCAGTATTTGAGCCAAGTTTTATAAGGGTTTTTTCAAAAAATTTCGAAAAAGTTACACTAAAAGTTACACTTTTTTGTTGGTTTTGGTTGGGTCTGTTTGGACAAAGTAGGATCTGCTGTCGAAAAATTCAGGTGCTAAGTTTGCAAGAAGCCCACAACACTCTGTGTGGGTTTTAATGTAACTCTAACCCCATGTTTTCCAGGCTGGAAGCAAAGTTGACTACCGCCTCTCGATAGTACCTGTCATTGATGGCGTGCAAACCCATTTCAAACATGACTTGAAATGCTTCCTCCTGAAGCCTGACCACGGAGGTATGTCCGTTTTCGCAGACAAATTCATAATGGCCATCACTATTAACATCAGCAAAAACGCCTTGCGAAGGGGATAATACGCCAGAGCTATTACCGGTCTTCAATGAATCCAAGGAGACTTGGGCACACTCCATGAATATTTAGAAGTTACAAAGTCATGAGCTTTGTCTTTATCATTTCCAGATAGCGTTGAAGTACAAACAAAGACGATGTTTTCTGGATTATGCTTCTCTTCATGAATTCTTCTACAATCAGATTTTAACTTTTCATACCAGTCAGACCTTACGCTATATGCAAAGATCGCCTTCTTGTTACTATCCCCACCATGATGCAATGCATCCCTTCCTCTATCACCCGAGCCTTTATTTAATAGGTTAAATATTTGGGAGATCTGAACACGCCATTTTATCTGAGCAGAGTCGCTCGAACTGGCGATAGTCAGTTAGATTTTCTAAACAATAGATAATCGGGTCTGCAGACATATATCAATTACTTCCTTGTTCTGTAAGCACCGACTCCAGTTGAGTAAACTCAAAGACTGCCCGTTGATGTCAATCGGAACGATCTGGACGTTGCTAGAAAAGGCTCCTTTAAGGAGCAGCGTTCTTTGACCTACAAGCCCAGCCTGCCTCGGGTAAAAAAGCACCAATTTCGACACCCCGTATCGATTCGCATACGCCTGCATCTGATAGAGATCCTGCTGGCTAATACCAAGCTTGGCCTCTTCGCTATCCAAAATCTTCCATTTGGCGTCTGCAATGATCACTGGATCGTTATTTTCATCCAAGAAAGAGATATCTGGCTTCATTTGGAACACGTCACGCTCCAAATCGGGCCTGTAAGCCATGTATTTGCGTGGCCCCTGCTCCCTTAGCCTTAGGCCATGTTTCCACGCTACTGGCTTTAAACAGGCGGCTAGCCACGCTTCAAAAAGCCTGTTCATGTCGAATAACAGTGATATCAAGTTGGATTGGCCAGAAACAACATCTGGTGACAGCGAATTGATGAACATGACGCACTGCTCAAATATCGACTGGTAACGGGAATTAGCCCTGTCGAACTGGATGCTATCCAGCATGACCTTTGAAACCTGTACGTCGCTTATCCCATCGAATCGCATCAGCAGCTCAGATACCTGCTTTTTGGCAGCCTGGCTTATGCACCTAGCTAACAGCAGCGACAAGGTGTATTTGATCACCTGGTTGAGCTCAATATCCTCACTGAGCTCGTCGTAGCGGCAAAAAAGCCTCTCCCTGTGGGAAAGGTTATATTTCATCTGTTTCTCGATCAGCAAGCGCCCCTTGATGACGCCCAAGTTCTCTTCCCTGGATATATAGTTGCGCACCTTGCCTTGCAGCAGCTGGGCATGGAGAGCCTCACAGAAGTGAAGAATAAACACATCCAGCAAAGCATGCTTCTGCACATCAATCTGCGATGCCCCACCCTTA
>JAGRJA010000131.1 GCA_020443005.1 Pseudomonadales bacterium | reverse complement strand
GGCACTTTTTCTTTCACGGAAGGTGTCCCAGCTGTAAATAAATGCAAGTATACAGAATGCAGTTAGCGTGGTTTCCATGCCGCTAAACGACCAGAACAGGTAGGAAGGCGAGCTGGCAAGAATGATGGCTAAAGCAACAGGTCTGTTAATGGCCGCTTTTTGGGCGACAAGGAGCGTCATTGCAATATTGGCGCCAGCGAAAAAAATACCCAGCAAGTAGCCGCTGTCAATAACATTGATAGTGGTAACAAATGCTGTGGCAGCGATCAGCAATGTGAAGAGGAGCGTTGAGCTCTGCTCAATGCGATCGCCGTTGTAGTTCAGTATCTCGCCCTGCTCAAGCAGTGTGTGGCTGGCCCAGAAGGTAATGTGAGAATCATCGTGACCTGTTGATACATAGCTGATGAATCCCAGGGCAATTACCAGAAATGAAAATGCAAGGGCTGAGAAGGGAGAATGAAAAAAGCGTGTTTTCATGGCAGGATGATAAAGGAGTCATATAACTCAGGCAAACATTAACGATGGCCGTTCATTGGCCGGTTTTCATGCGCCAATTTGCAGCTTTTAGTTGTACTCGCTTGCTGCAGGCAGTTGAGGGCTTTAGAATCTCACCTTTTTTCCGGTTCTTTCTCATGGCAGGTTTGACTCTCTACGATAAACTTTGGCGAAATCATCTGGTAAGTGAACGGGATGATGGTACAGCGTTGATTTATATTGACCGGCACTTGTTGCACGAAGTGACTTCTCCTCAGGCATTTGAGGGCTTGCGGTTGGCCGGTCGCAAGCCGTGGCGCATTGATGCCAATCTGGCGACGCCCGACCACAATGTGCCTACTACCACGGCAGAGCGGGAGTGCGGAGTTGAAGGTATCGAGGACCCGGTTTCAAGGATACAGGTCAAGACCCTCGACGAGAATTGTGACGAGTTCGGTATTCTCGAATACAAGATCAATGACTCCAGACAGGGTATTGTGCATGTTGTTGGCCCGGAAACTGGCGCAACGCTGCCGGGAATGACAGTGGTTTGCGGTGATTCTCATACTTCCACGCATGGTGCGTTGGGCGCTCTGGCTCACGGTATCGGTACGTCCGAGGTTGAGCATGTGCTGGCGACCCAGTGTCTTATCCAGAAAAAAATGAAAAACATGCTGGTAAAGGTGGATGGCGTGCTGGGCAAGGGCGTTACCCCAAAGGATGTTGTTCTGGCGATTATCGGTGAAATTGGGACAGCGGGTGGAACAGGCTATGCCATTGAGTTTGCCGGAGATGTTTTTCGTGCCATGAGTATGGAAGGCCGGATGACCGTTTGCAATATGGCCATTGAAGCCGGGGCGAGAGCGGGCATGGTTGCTGTTGACCAGATAACACTCGATTATGTGAAGGGCAGGCATTTTGCGCCAAAGGGAGATTTGTGGCAGCAAGCGGTTGCAGCCTGGTCGGATCTTCACAGCGATACGGACGCGGTGTTTGACAAGGTTGTTGAAATTGACGGTGCATCGATCAGGCCGCAGGTTAGTTGGGGAACATCACCTGAAATGGTATTGCCCGTTGACGGCATGCTTCCAGACCCTGATCAAGAGAGTGATTCAGTCAAGAAAGAGAGCATCAGCCGTGCCTTGCAATATATGGGCTTGCGTGCAGGGCAGCGTATTACCGATATCAGTATTGACCGGGTGTTTATTGGGTCTTGTACTAACTCCCGTATTGAAGACCTCCGGGCGGCTGCAAAAGTGGTAAAAGGCAAAAAGGTGGCCACTTCGCTCAAACAGGCTTTGGTTGTTCCCGGTTCACAACAGGTTAAGGCTCAAGCGGAGCAGGAGGGGCTGGATGTGGTCTTTCGGGAAGCAGGTCTTGAGTGGCGAGAGCCTGGTTGTTCAATGTGTCTTGCAATGAATGCCGATCGTCTGGGTGATGGTGAACATTGTGCTTCGACATCAAATCGGAATTTTGAGGGCAGGCAGGGCTTTGGCGGCAGAACGCATTTGGTAAGCCCAGCCATGGCAGCTGCAGCAGCCATTGCAGGCCATTTTGTTGATGTGCGTGACTGGTAGTCAGACAGGCAATTCTCGAGGCAGATTATGAAAGAATTCAGAGTGGTTAAAGGTATCGTCGCACCGATGGATCGGGCGAATGTCGATACCGACATGATTATCCCAAAGCAGTTCCTGAAATCGATAAAGCGCACCGGTTTTGGTGTTAACCTTTTTGATGAGTTGCGTTACCTCGATGAGGGGCAACCCGGTCAAGATTGCTCATCCAGGCCTTTGAATAAAGCGTTTCCGCTTAACCAGGCGCGTTATCAGGGCGCCACTATTTTACTGGCGCGGAAAAACTTCGGTTGCGGTTCCTCGCGAGAGCATGCTCCCTGGGCGCTTGATGACTACGGGTTCCGTTGTGTAATTGCGCCCAGTTTTGCCGATATCTTTTACAACAACTGTTTCAAGAATGGTCTGTTGCCTGTCATGCTTGACGAAAGTATTGTCGATCTGCTGTTTCAGGAATTGTATGCAGAAGAAGGCTATACCCTTACAGTAGATCTTGAGCAGCAGAAAGTGCTGACACCTTCAGGTAAGGCCTTCGGGTTTCAGGTAGATGCCTTTCGGAAGCATTGCCTGATTAACGGGCTTGACGATATTGGTCTTACCTTGCAGGAAGCAGATGCTATTCATGCTTTTGAAAAACATTGGCGGCAGCGAGCCCCCTGGCTTTTTTCAGCGTGAATTTGCTGCTTTTTCATTATTGTCAATTTGGGTGCCGCGTGTATTCCGCAAGGCAGTGAGCTAAACATTCCGCTATAATTATCTCAGCCACGGATTTGCCGTGGCTTTTTCGTATCAACAGATGGCAGGTAGAGTTAAATGTCCAGAAAGATTCTGATTTTGGCGGGGGATGGTATCGGCCCGGAAATCATCGAGCAAGCTGAAAAAGTGTTGGAGAAGATTAACAAGCAGTTTTCATTGAACCTCGAAACCGGGCATGCACTCATCGGTGGAGCAGCGATTGACTGTTATGGTGTGCCTTATCCTGATGAAACCCATCAAAAAGCCCTTGCCGCAGATGCTATATTACTCGGTGCAGTGGGCGGCCCTAAATGGGATCAGCTGGACATGAAAATTCGCCCTGAAAAGGGTTTGTTGGCGATACGCTCGAGTCTGAACTTGTTTGGAAATCTGCGCCCTGCCATTTTATACCCCCAGCTGGCTGAGGCATCGTCATTGAAGCCTGAAGTGGTTTCAGGCCTGGATATCATGATTGTACGCGAGTTAACCGGCGGGATTTATTTTGGTCAGCCACGGGGTATTCGCGAGCTTGAAAACGGAGAAAAACAAGGGTTTAACACCTATGTATACGCGGAAAACGAGATAGAACGAATCGGGCGGCTGGCATTTGATATTGCCATGAAACGCCATCGACGGGTTTGTTCAGTGGATAAGGCCAATGTGCTGGAGGTGACCGTGCTTTGGCGCGAGGTGATGGAGCGCTTGTCAAAAGAATATCCCGAGGTCGAACTCAGTCATATGTATGTTGATAACGCAGCCATGCAACTTGTGCGTGCACCCAAACAGTTTGATGTAATGGTTACAGGCAATATGTTT
>JAGRJA010000130.1 GCA_020443005.1 Pseudomonadales bacterium | reverse complement strand
GATATCAAATGGTCTAAAAATCTGCGCAGGCTTGTTGCAGAGAACAACATTGTTTATACCCCGGACAGCACTGTGATCAGCGATGAAACTGCCGATGGCGTTTTTAATGCAGCTGTGCAGCTATTGGCCACCTGTGGCATCTACCACAATGATACTTTTCGGGTGATCGCGCTGACTGAAGACGAGATCCGTGCCACGGCTGATCACTACAACTCCAATCCGCATATCTCGAAGTTTGGCCAGGGTGATGACCGCATCGAGTTTGGTTATCGCAAGCAGTTTGATACCAAAATGCCGATTCTGGCTGCCGGCCCTTGTGGTGTGATCGGTGAAGACTGGTTCGACCCCTATGTGCGTTCTTTCGTCAAGGAGAAAACCAACCTGGCCATGGGTATCACCGGTGGTATTGAAGTTATCCACGGTCACTCTGCCAAGGCGGGTACGCTGTCAGAAATGTATGCCGCCCAGTGGGAATGTTCCGAAATCCAGCGTATCTGTCGTGAAGAAGGTCGTCCGGGCATGCACCAGGGTCTGCTTTGTACCGCGTCTTCCGCTGCGGCCACTTTTGCCTGTATTGATGACCACGACGAAAACCGTCGCAAGACCTGGAACACACAGATTGGTATTCACATCATCCCCGAAATGAAAATCGACTGGAATGCCTTCCAGATGGCGAAATTCTGTCAGGATCGCGGCATCGAGCCGTGGACATCCTGTGTATCGCTGACCGGCGCACTGTGTCGCAACGGTGCCGACACCGCGGTAGGTATTGTTTGTAACGCACTGGCCCAGCTGGCTTATGGCCACGGTGGTATGGTGCAGATGTTTGCCAACCACCTCGACGGTACCTGGTCTGACCAGGAAACCCAGTGGGCGGTCGGTGCTGCGACACGCGCCTTTGAACGTCATGTGAAAAACCCGATTGCCTCGGTTTCTGCCGGTATCGAGCCTTACTGGCGTACCTATGCCGGTATGTGGCAGGCCCAGGCCATGGCGATTTCAAACACCGTCAATGGCATGGCCTACACCTGGATCGGCGGTCACTCCGGTCTTGAGGCGCGCCTGGTCGGTGAGGTAATGGAAGCGACTACCAAAATCCAGGATCCTGCCGAAGCCGATGTGCTGATGAACAAGGTTTTCGCCAAGCGTACTGAAGAAACCGCGAAGCACAAGGAATCCGGTAAAGGTCCGCGTCAGTTTGTTGATGCCTATAACTGTGAAACCTGTGAGCCTAATCAGGAGCTGGTTGACGACTACAATCGCGTCAAGGACGAGCTCAAGGCAATGGGCTTGCCGCTGTAAAGTGTGTGAGGGAGTGTCATGGCAGCGGTCATGACACTCCGGCATCTGGTGATGACAGATATGTTGCCTAAACCGGAAACGGTTTGTCAGCGTATCTTGCAGGAGGCATGCAGAAAAGCTTGATCTGTGTGCCTGTTTTTTTATTTTTGTATACCTCAGGCTTGCTGTAACTGACAGCCTGATTGTAAAAAATTGAAACTGGAGAGAAGCATGGCCGTAGTGATTATCGGTGAATCCCTCAACGCGACGATTCCCGCGATTTGTGAAGCTGTAAAAAACCACGATAAAGCGTGGATTCAGAAAGTTGCCATGGAGCAGGTAGAAGCGGATGCCGACTACCTTGACCTCAATGCACAGGTCACCGGCTGTGATGAAATGATTGATCTGCCGTGGATGGTTGAAACCGTTCGCGAGGTTACCGATGTGCCGCTGGTACTCGACAGTTCCAACCCGCCGGCCATCATCCATACACTCGAAAGTTTCGACTGGGAAGGCCAGGTGCCGATCATCAGCTCGATCACCAACGAAGGTAACAGCCCCGACAAGCTGCTGCCGGTAGCGGCCAAATACAATACCGGTATTGTTGCGCTGCTGATGGATGATGATGGCATCAACCATACTGCCGAAGGCCGCTTCAAGATATGTCAGGAGCTGGTGAAGAAATCCCGTGATGCCGGTGTGGCCGATCACAACCTGTGGATCGACCCGCTGATCCTGCCAATCGGTACCGATGACAATGTCGGCACCATCAGTTTTGAATTGCTGCAGATGATGAAATCCGAGTTCCCGGAGATTCGCACTTACTGCGGTCTCTCCAATGTCAGTTTTGGTATGCCGCACCGTGCGCTGCTGAACCGCACCTATGTCGCCATGCTGGCTGCCAATGGTATGGAAGGTTTCATGATCAACCCGCGCGGCAAGGAAATGCGCGCCATGATGTATGCGATCCGCGCCCTGATGGGTGAAGACCAGCAGTGTGGCAAGTATATCCAGGCGCATCGTGACGGCGTTCTGTTAACACCGATGAGTGATGACATGAAGAAAAAGCTTGAAGAAAAAGCCGCCAAGGAAGAGGAGCGGGCGCGTAAAAAAGCCGAGCGGGAAGCAAGAAGAGCCGCAAAAGCAGTTGAGTGAAGCCTCTTCCCCTGATATGAAAAACCGGGCACTGCCCGGTTTTTTGTTTCATAACGAAGTGTTTCTGCGCAGGTTAACCGGCGCGTTGAGGTTCTTTAACCACCCATTGCCCCTGATCGTTTTTTGAATAAGGGTATATCAGTACAAAGGCATTGCCCGCAGCTTCAATCTGAACGGCAAAGACTTTTTGCTGGCCTTTTTCCATTGCAGTAACAATTGCAAAACCCTTTACATCACCTTCGCTGACCCGGTGTTTTACCTCTCGTGTTACGCTGTCCAGCCACTGGGCAAAGCTGGCTTTCGGGTTTTCTTCTGCCGGGAAATAGGTGATCGGGGCGGGTTCGTTATCAATGACGATTACGCCGAAAGGTTGAACGGTACCGGTTTTGGCCAAGAGGCCAATCGCCGCTTCCTGGGCGATGTGGGTGATCTGGGCAATCAATGTTTCAGAAGGGTTCATGTTTCATCTCATTTGTGGCAGGTTTCAGTCTACGGGTTTTGCGGACGGGTGCAAGTTGGGTGACCGTGTTGGGCGGGTCGTTCAGGATTTTAGTTTGTCAGACCGGTCATGGCGGGGCAGACACAGAACATCGGCGGGAAGACTGTTGTCACATCGTTGCCTGGTGAGCAGGGGGAATTTTTATTGCAGCTTGATGTTTGTCAAATTGGCTCGTCTGCACCAGGCATAGAATAAGTCAACTGACTTTTTATGAGGCGTGGATAGTGATGATCGGTTATATCAGGTTTTGTTTTCTCCTCAAAGCCGGGCTAGTTGTGTTGCTAAGTTCATTCAGCCTTGTTGCCGGAGCCCTTACATGGACGACATCCTCTGTACCTGGTGCCGGAACGCTGAATAACATTGCTGCCGCGAATGCTTCACTCTATGTTGCAGTGGGTAATGGCGATGTGGTGGCGACATCGGGTGACGGTGGTACCAGTTGGGCGCTCTCTTCCAACACTTCAGGGCTCGTGAATACTTTTTACAATGATGTGACATGGACGGGTAGTCAATTCGTTGCAGTAGGTGGGGGTGGAGCCTCGGTGCGAGAGGCGATAGCGACGAGCCCTGACGGCATCAACTGGACATCGAGGAGTGCGGGTGGGTGGAATTATATGGAGGAAGTGATTTGGAGTGGGAGCCAGTTTCTGGCTATAGGGCCTTTCTCTTCGCCAGTGCGCTCCAGTGCTGATGCCATTACCTGGCAGAATGAGAGTTTTTCGGCTTCCGGTTATCCACAGTCGATCGCATGGAGCGGGAGTCAGTTTGCTCTGGGTGATGCTGCCGGAGGTATAGCGACCAGTAGTTCGGGAACGAGCTGGACAGCAAGGTATACCATGACAAACGGCAGCAGTGATGCAATCAACGGAATGGCTTGGGGAAATGGACGATTCGTTGGCGTTGGCAACAACGGGGCTGCGGTTGTCAGTGTGGATGGCGTTAGTTGGGTCGAAACTGATACCGGTGTTGCCCAAACCCTGTATGACATTGCATGGAATGGCAGCACCTTTATGGCCGTTGGGTCTGGTGGTGTGATACGGAGCAGTCCGGATGGCGTAGCCTGGTCTGCCCAGACATCACCAACAACATCAACCTTGAAAGGTATTACCTGGGATGGCAGTCGTTTTCTTGTTGTTGGAAGTTCCGGGATTTTTCTAGTTAGTTCCGGTGTTGATGTGGATACTGACAGCGATGGTTACCTCGATGGAAGTGATGCATTCCCTGATGATCCCGCAGCGTCTCTGGATGGCGATGGCGATGGCATTCCTGATCAGTGGAATAGTGGCAAAAGTGCCGCAGATTCAACGACCGGATTGACTTATCTGGATGCCTTTCCTGAAGACATTGCAGCGAGCCTTGATACAGATGGGGATGGCTACCCGGATAGTTGGAACCCGGGTAAAAGTGAAAGCGACTCAACCACTGGACTGACGCTTGACACTCATCCATCAGATCCGAATTTGCCTGTAGAACTGTTTCCCTTGAACAAGGTTTTTCCAGTTGGTTGGCAACAGGTTGCCGGGACACAGGCGAACTGGTCCGTTGATAACACCCGGCGATCTGAAGGCCAGGTGAGTTTGCGAAGTGGTTCAATTACGCATAATGAGACATCAGGTGTTGAAGTATCGTCTTTGTGTGAGGCCGGCAACATAAGCTTTGACTATAAGGTGAGTAGTGAGGCCGGTTACGATTTCCTGTCATTCTATATTGATGATGTTGGGCAGGGTTCATGGTCCGGTTCTACAGGTTGGGTGGCAGCCAGTTACCCCGTGACTGCCGGTCAGCATACTTTCAAATGGGTGTATAGCAAGGATGGTTCTGCTTCCTCCGGTGACGATGCAGGCTGGATTGATAATGTATCCATACCTGTTCTGCTATTGTCGTCAACCGGTGAAAGTGATTTTGATGCCGATGGTGATGATGATGTATTGCTGAGAAGTTCAGGGAGTAATGCGTGGCGTTTGTTCTCGATGCAGAATGGGGCTGTGACTGGCAATGCCGGCTTTGCCTTGTCTACTGCCGCACAGTGGCAGCATGTCGTCAATTTCGATGCCGACGGTGACCTCGATAAGGATGTGTTGTTGCGAAATAGCAGTAATGGGCAATGGCGGCTTTACATCACGGAAAATGGTGCAGTGGTGAGCGATGTGTCGTTGGCTTTGTATGCCTCAACAAGTTATGCCTTCAAGGCGGCGCTGGATGTTGATGCCGATGGTGATCAAGATATCCTCATCAGAAACAATACCGACGGCAAGTGGAAGCTGTTTTTCATGGAGAACGGGGCGGTGTCCTCGGTTGGAAGTTTCTACCTTTGGTCAAACCTTTCGTATGAGTTGGCATTTGTTGGCGATTTTGATGGTGATCTGGACGATGACCTCGTGTTAAGAGGGAGTGACGGTAAATATCGGCTTTTTGTTGTGGAGTCCGGTGCAGTTACAGGTTTCAGTGGTATCGGTGAAATCTATGCCTCAGGTGACTACCTGCCACAGGTGTCCAGTGATTTTGACGGTGATGGCGATGATGATGTCATTATTCGGAACACCTTGAATGGGAAATGGCGCTTGTATCGTTTTCAGAATAATGCGGTAGCAGGCGCAGCAGCGATCTACCCCTATCAGAATACGGACTATTTACTGCAGACCGAAGGCGATTTCGACGGTGATGGTGACAGCGACCTGTTACTCAGAAACAGCAGTGGTGTCTGGCGACTGTTCACCCTTCAGAATGGCGTAGTCACCGGCAACACACCGGTCGGGCTTTACAGCAATACCGACTGGCAGATTCAGCGCTAGCTCTGATTGCGGCAACCCAAAAGAAAACCCGGCTCCTGAACAGGGGTGCCGGGTTTTTTATGATTTTATGTTTCCTT
>JAGRJA010000129.1 GCA_020443005.1 Pseudomonadales bacterium | reverse complement strand
AATTGCCGGATTGCCGATGCAACTCATGTTAAAGCATGTGAGCACTTTTAAGGGTCTGCCACATCGTTGTGAATATGTGGGGGCTTGTGCAGGTATCGCTTTTTACAATGATTCAAAGGGAACAAATGTTGGTGCTGCAGTTGCGGCTTTGCAGGGTTTGCAGCCTGAAAATGGCAAGGTTGTTTTGATTGCCGGGGGCGAGGGCAAAGGAGCGGATTTTGCACCCTTGGCAGATGCGGTAAGAGCACATGCTCGTGCTGTGGTGTTGATCGGCAGGGATTCAGCCGTGATTGCCGATGCCATTTCCGGCGCGGTCGATGTGGTTTTTGCTGTGAGCATGGCTTCTGCAGTTGATGCTGCACTTGAGTTGGCTGAAACCGGCGATGTCGTTTTGTTGTCACCTGCCTGCGCCAGCTTTGACATGTTCCGTGATTTTGAGGACAGGGGTGAGCAATTTACCCGTCTGGTTTCGGCATTGGAGGGCTTTACCAATGCGTGAAATTGTTATGCCCTTTTCGCTGCTTCCTCAGCACAAGCCGGGCTTTTCGACAGAGCATGTTGATACTGTATTGCTTGCTGTCGTGGTTGTACTGGTTTCTCTTGGGCTGGTAATGGTTTCTTCAGCGTCGATTGACTACTCGGCGCTCAAGCTGGGTGACCCGTTTTATTTCGCCAAGCGCCATTTTATCTATATTTGCATGGGTTTTACGGCGTTGTTGCTGGTGGCAATGATGCCGGTTGCTTTCTGGCAAAGGCATGCAACTTTGCTTTTGTTTATCGGGGTTGTGATTCTGGCTTTGGTGCTTGTTCCCGGAATAGGCAGAAAGGTTAACGGCAGTCAGCGCTGGGTGTCTCTGGGCGGATTTACACTTCAGGTGTCGGAATTCGCAAAAATTTTTACTGTTATTTTTATGTGTGATTTTCTGGTGCGTCGTGCCGATGAAATCAGGACTTCATTAGCCGGTTTTTTGAAACCGCTCATGATTCTCGCACTCATTGCTTTCATGCTTTTACTCGAGCCTGACTTTGGTGCAACAGTGGTGATCGGCCTGGCATGTATGGGTGTGATCTTTATGTCGGATGCGCCACTGGTACGCTTCGTCCTTCTCACCCTTCTGGTGGGTGTGCTCGCATCGCTCGTTGCCGTGCTTGAACCTTACAGAATGAAACGCTTAACCACTTTTGTGAATCCGTGGGCAGATGATGTGAAATTCGACAGTGGCTATCAATTAACCCAGTCACTGATTGCTTTTGGCAGAGGTGAGTGGTCGGGCGTTGGCCTGGGCAACAGTGTACAAAAGCTGTTTTATCTGCCTGAGGCGCACACGGATTTTGTCTTCAGTATCTGGGCCGAGGAAACAGGCTTGATTGGTACCTTCATTGTGATTTTGCTGTTTGTGGTGCTGGTAATGCGTGCCCTGATTATTGCGAAGAACGCGATGAATATCCGGCATTATTTTTCAGCTTATCTCGCCATTGGGCTTGCTTTGTTGATCGCCGGTCAGGCCTTTATCAATATTGGGGTGACATCAGGCTTGTTGCCGACAAAAGGTTTGACGCTGCCTTTTATCAGTTATGGCGGTAGCAGTTTGCTGGCTTGTTGCATCATTGTCGGTTTGCTGTTGCGCATCGGATATGAAACCAGCAGTAGCGAGGATTTTGCAAAGTACCAACAGAACAACGGCGTAGCGACAAAAAATCGCAAGAAAACGCTTGTTAAGGGAAGTGGCCATGAAAAGCACTGATAATCAGCTTATTTTGATTATGGCCGGCGGTACGGGAGGGCATGTTTTTCCGGCCTTGGCGACGGCGTTTGAATTGAAGGCGCGTGGCCATCAAGTGTGCTGGCTTGGTACACGATCCGGTCTTGAAGCTGAAGTTGTGCCGGCTAACGAGATACCCATTGAGTTTATTAATGTGGTTGGTGTCAGGGGCAAAAACCTGGCGACTTTGATAAAAGCGCCTTTTCTGATCCTGGCCGGAATTTTTTCGGCGATGAAGATTATCCATCGCCAGCGTCCGGCTTCTATTCTCGGTATGGGTGGATTTGTCACCGTCCCTGGTGGTATCGCCGCATTTTTACTGGGTAAGCCGCTTGTTATTCATGAACAGAATGCGGTGGCTGGTTCGGCCAACAGGCTGCTTTCACGCTTCGCCAAAAAGATATTCTGCGGATTTCCCAATGTGCTCAAAAAGGGTGAGTTTATTGGCAACCCCTTGCGTCGGGAGATTTGTGAACTCGCTTGCGTGGAAAACAAACCGGTTCATAAAAAGAAACACCTATTGGTTTTGGGCGGCAGCCTGGGTGCTCTTGCCCTGAACAGGCTGTTACCGGAAGCCTTGTCCATAATCGAAGAGAAAGACAGGCCGATTGTAAAACATCAGTGCGGTCGACAGCATGTCGAAGTTACCAGGGCACTGTATGAAAAATATTCGGTAACTGCAGATGTGGAGCCCTTTATCAAGGATATGGCGGGAGCTTATTCATGGGCAGATCTTGTTATTTGCCGTGCCGGTGCACTGACGGTGGCTGAGGCAAGTTGTGCCGGTCTGCCAGCAATTTTCGTTCCTTACCCTTATGCGATTGATGATCACCAGACGGGAAATGCGCTTGTGTCGGAAAAAGCAGGAGCGGCGGTTGTACTTCAGCAAAGTGAGCTGAATGGCAAAACGCTGCATCGTCAATTGATGGATTTGCTTAACGACGAGCAGCGGTTGCAAGTAATGAGTGATAACGCAAGAAAGCTGGCGCGTCCGCACGCTGCAGCCGACCTGGCGGACGGGTGTCTGGAGGTGGCTTGTGCCTAAAAGTGACCTGATACAAATTCCGGAAATGCGAAGGATAAAGAAAATTCACTTTATCGGAATTGGTGGTGCAGGCATGTGTGGCATAGCAGAAGTATTGCACAATCAATCCTATACGATTTCCGGTTCCGATCTTAAGGACAGTCAGGTTGTTCAGCGACTTGCGACACTCGGTATCAGGGTATTTATCGGGCATGCAGCAAGCAATGTCGAGGATGCCGATGTTGTTGTGGTTTCCAGTGCTATTGATGAATCCAACCCGGAAATTGTAAAAGCGCGCAAAAAGCGAATTCCGATTGTGAGACGCGCGGAAATGTTGGCAGAGCTGATGCGCTATCGACATGGGATTGCAGTGGCCGGTACGCATGGCAAAACCACAACAACAAGCCTTATTGCAGCTATTCTGGCCAAAGCCAATATGGATCCGACTTTCGTGGTGGGTGGTCTGGTTAACAGCGCCGGCAGCAATGCAGTGCTTGGCGGCAGTCGATACTTTATTGCAGAAGCAGATGAAAGTGACGCTTCATTTTTGCATTTGCAGCCGATGGTTTCCGTCGTAACCAATATTGATGCCGATCATATGGATACTTATGGTGGCGATTTCAACGAGTTGAAAAAAACCTATATTGAGTTTTTGCATAACCTTCCTTTTTACGGTCTGTCGATTTTATGTGTCGATGATGAAAATGTCAGGGACATCATCGATCAGGTATCGAGACCGATTATCACCTACGGCGTTTCCGGACAGGCAGATTACCGGATAAAAGATATCCGGCTCGATAAAAACCGCAGCCGTTTCACGGTTAGTCGTCCGGGCGAACTTGAAGATCTGCATGTCAGTCTGAACATCCCCGGTCGACATAATGTGCTCAACGCTACTGCTGCTATTGCCGTGGCTTCCGATGAAGGTATTGATGATCAGGCAATTATTGCTGCACTGGAAAGTTTTGAAGGTGTTGGTCGGCGGTTTGAAATACATGGTGAATACCCGGTGAAGGACGGAACAGCCATGCTGGTGGATGACTATGGTCATCATCCCAAGGAAGTTGATGCAGTTATCCGTGCGGTCAGGGAAGGTTGGCCTGATCGTCGTCTTATGATGATTTATCAGCCGCACAGGTATACGCGTACGCGTGATCTTTATGACGACTTTGTGGATGTGCTTTCTAAAACCGATGTGCTGATTTTGCTGGAGGTATATTCGGCAGGTGAAAAAAGAATTCCGGGTGCTGACAGTCGGGCTCTGGGGAGGAGTATCCGGCAGCGAGGCAAGGTCGATCCTATTTTTGTAAAAGCCATAAAGGATGTTCCCGATGTTATTACGAATGTTGTGCGTTCCGGCGATATCGTGATTACTCAGGGAGCGGGTAGTGTTGGCAGTCTTATTGCCGAGCTTGTCGACAGGAAATTGCAATGAAGAAAGTGGCTGTCATTT
>JAGRJA010000128.1 GCA_020443005.1 Pseudomonadales bacterium | reverse complement strand
TCGCTGAAACAGGCTCTGGAGATACTGGGGTTTGGCCCCTGTTATCACATGTTTGAAATACTTCAAAAACCGGAGCGCTCTGCACAATGGCTGGATGCAGCAAAGCATGGCGATACGGACTGGGATCAGCTTTTCCAGGGTTACGCTTCTGCTGTTGACTGGCCAACTGTCGCTTTTTACAAGACTTTGAAACAACACTACCCCGAGGCAAAAGTCATTCTGACTGTTCGCGACCCTGACAGTTGGTACCAAAGCTCTCTGGAAACCATTTACACGCTGTCCCGGATTTTTCCAAAATGGATAGCACTTTTTTCACCCTACACCAAAACAATGGGGGAAATGATCGACACTATTATCTGGCATGGCACCTTCAAGGGTGAATTTGAAACGAAAGCGTCTGCTATCGCCGTGTATCAGCAGCATATCAATAATGTTCGGGCTTGTGTGCCTGCAGAAGACCTGCTGGTCATGGAAATTGCTGAAGGCTGGCAACCTCTTTGCGACTTTCTTGGCGTTCCTGTCCCGGATACGCCATTCCCGCGCATCAATGAAACATCCGTCATGAAAAAACGGATACGCCTGCTACAACTGAGCAATGTTGTGTTCTGGGCCATTATCGCCATGGCCATATTGTCTCTGGGAAGCTCAATCCATCATTTTTTGCACTGATCACCCTGCCACACGCCTTTTTCCTGGCTGTTCAGTGAATGTTTCTTGCGTTTAGGCTTGCTCTCGCCTAGAATTTGCGCCCCCCGTTTGAGTCTATTCAAGCGGCTCCTTGCCTCACCCGCCGGGCTTTTCCGGATGAGGGAGGCTGTCTTAACCCGTAAGGAGAAAAAATGAGACACTACGAAGTTGTGTTTCTGGTCCACCCTGACCAGAGCGAGCAGGTACCGGGTATGGTAGAACGCTATACCAAGTCCATAGAAGCCAGTGGCGGTAAAGTGCACCGGCTGGAAGACTGGGGTCGCCGACAACTGGCCTACCCTATCCAGAAAATCCACAAGGCCCACTACATCCTGATGAATATCGAATGCGGTCAGGAAGCGCTGGACGAACTGACGACCACTTTCCGTTACAACGATGCCATTCTTCGCAATATGGTCATCAGCCGCGATGGTGCTATCACCGAAGAATCGCTGATGATGAAAGAGGAGCGGGAAAGCAAGGAGCGTGAGCGTCACCAGCAAACCGAGCGCGCAGCAGCAAACAGCCGCAATAATGATGACAATTCGTCTGACGAGGAACTCGATGAAGATACAGACGAAGAAGATTCAATGACCGACGAATAAGAGCAGGAGAATACCCATGGCACGATTTTTCAGAAGACGCAAATTCTGCAAATTCACCGCAGAAGGCACAACAGAAATTGATTACAAGGATCTTGAAACACTCAAGGCCTATATTACAGAAACCGGCAAGATTGTACCGAGCCGAATCACCGGCACCAAAGCCAAATACCAGCGCCAGCTATCCACAGCAATCAAGCGCGCCCGTTATTTGGCCTTATTGCCATACACCGACCAGCATAAATAAGGAGCGCCATCATGAATGTCATCCTGTTGGAAAAAGTAGGCAAACTGGGCTCCATTGGTGACCAGGTCAAGGTTAAGGCCGGTTTCGGTCGTAACTACCTGATACCACAAGGTAAAGCCGTTCCTGCCAACGAAAAGAATGTTGCCGAATTCGAGGCAAGACGCGCAGAGCTTGAAGCCGCTGCCGCTGAAAGGAAAGCAGCAGCAGAAGAAAAGGCAGCCAAACTTGCTGAATTGAAAGTCACCATTGAAGCCAATGCAGGCGATGGCGGCAAACTGTTTGGCTCTATCGGCACCCGCGACATCGCTGCTGCTGTTACAGCAGCCGGTGTTGAAATCGAAAAAAGCGAAGTTCGCCTGCCGGAAGGCGCCTTGCGTGAACTGGGTGAATTTGAAATCAGCATCCAGCTTCACACCGATGTAACTCAGGTTATCCAGTTGGCGGTTATTCCGGAATAAGGAATAAATAGCCAAAGCAGTTTTATTCCCTGCATAACTGGGGTAAATTCAGGCACTCGCGGTTAACGCCCGAGTGCCTTTTTATTTTCCAGAGTAAAACCCGTGCCAGAACAAGAACCCGCACAATCATCTACTTTTAATCTTGCTTCGGGGATACCCAAAGTACCACCTCACTCTGTTGAGGCCGAACAGGGGGTACTCGGGGGCATACTGTTGGCAAATGAAAGCTTTGACGCTGTATCTGAAGTGCTTCAAGCCAATGATTTTTATCTGGGCGCGCATCGCACTATCTTCAATGCGCTGACGACACTGAATGAAAACGA
The DNA here is from genome assembly GCA_020443005.1 of Pseudomonadales bacterium. Lineage (GTDB taxonomy): Bacteria > Pseudomonadota > Gammaproteobacteria > Pseudomonadales > UBA7239 > JAGRJA01. The sequence continues at coordinate 585 of JAGRJA010000128.1, read as the reverse complement.
GCAGCCATTTGATTTCATCACGCTTACCGGCCAACTCAAGCACGAAGGCGAATTGGAGAATGCCGGGGGTATCAGCTATCTCACAGACCTGATCGAAAACACACCCAGTTCATCCAATGTACTCAGTTATGCACGCATCGTTAAAGAACGCGCCATTTTTCGTCAACTGATACAACTGGGCAGTGATGTTACTTCTCAAAGCTACAACCCTTTGGGAAAAGAAAGTGACGAACTGCTCGCACAGGCAGAACAAAAACTGCTCGAAATCGCAGAAGCTCGCCCCAAGGAAGGCGGTTTTCGTCATGTAGCAGAACTGACCAAAGCCATCGTTGACAGGCTGGATGAGCTGGGCAACTCCGACAGCCCGATAACCGGTCTCACTACAGGCTTTACCAGACTGGACACATTGACTTCCGGTTGGCAAAAAGGCGATCTGGTTATCATCGCGGCAAGACCATCCATGGGTAAAACAGCCTTTGCCATGAATGCTGTTGAAAATGCCTTGCTGAACTCCGACCAGCCCATTCTTGTCTTTAGCCTGGAAATGCCGGCCGAATCCATTCTCATGCGGATGATGTCCTCTCT
>JAGRJA010000127.1 GCA_020443005.1 Pseudomonadales bacterium | reverse complement strand
GGCGATCACACCGCGTGCGGGCACATCCCGCAAGGCCCTGAAATCCGGTTTCAGCGCCCGCAGCTGCTGCTCGCTGTCAAACAGCGCGATGCAGTCTTCAGCAAACCAGAGTTCACGCGGGGCCAGACCAAGCCAGCCGGGATCAAAAGCCGCCACCTCATTCCTGACCGGCACGCTGGCCGGAAAGTCGAGCACGACACGCTCATCCTCGAAACTGACCCCCAGTTTGCCGCTGCGTGAAGAAACACCAGTGTGTCGCGTGTATCACCCAGGTAATGGCGAATCACCCAGGCCGCCGCCAGTGTGGCATGACCGCAGAGATCCACCTCGACGGTCGGGGTAAACCAGCGAATCCGGTAGCCCTCCTGCTCGGGAACAAAAAACACCGTTTCCGACAGGTTGGCCTCCAGGGCCATCTGCTGCATCAGGCTGTCATCCAGCCACGCTGTCAGCGGGCACACCAATGCCGGGTTGCCACTGAATACCCTGTCGGCAAAAGCATCTACCTGATAGACGGCCAATTTCATAAATTCCTTTACACACTTCCATCTGTTGATTTCAGAAGCTTGAACACAGCGCCACGATTGGGTAATCAGGCACCGAAAACGCCCTTCAAAATAAAAAAGAACAATATGGACAAGGCCGCACCCGCCGGTAATGTCACTAGCCAGGAAACCAGAATACTGCCAATAACACGCATATTCAGCGCACCGATTCCCCGGGCGATGCCCACCCCCAGTACGGCACCGACCAGCGTGTGCGTGGTTGAAATTGGCAAACCGGTACCCGAAGCAACAACCACCGTTGTCGCGGCACCCAATTCTGCGGCAAACCCGCGGCTGGGCGTGAGCTCGGTGATTTTTTTCCCGATCGTTGCCATCACCTTGAACCCGTAAGTCGCCAGGCCGACGACAATACCGCCACCGCCCAATAACAGTATCCACCAGGGCAGCCCGGCCTTGGCACCAATCATGCCGCCCGACTGTACAACACTGACAACGGCAGCCAATGGCCCGATTGCATTGGCAACATCATTGGAACCATGAGCAAAAGCCATGGAACACGCGGTGAAAACCATCAGCACAGCAAAAATACGCTCAACATTGGCAAAACGGAAACCCGGATTGATGCTCTTGTCCTCTTTTATTTTCGCCATAATGAAGATACCGAAAACAGCAACCACCAGACCAACAGCTGCAGCAACGGGCATATTGTTGAAAAAGGCATTGCCAAAACCCAGATCAATCTTGAAGCCCAGATGCTTCAGACCCTTCATCAGGGTCACCATGGCAATCATGAACCCCACATAGAACATATAAAAAGGAATGATTTTCTTGGCCTGTTTGAAAGGGTTTTCAGCGCGCAAGATAAAAGTCTGCACACTCAAAAATAACAAAAATGAAATTGTTCCCGCCATTAGGGGTGAAACCACCCAGCTTGCAGCAATTTTGCCTACCTTTCCCCAGCTCACAGCATCGACACCCAAACCTACTGCCGCAAAACCCACAATCGCACCCACAATCGAGTGGGTTGTGGAAACCGGCCAGCCGTTGTGACTCGCAATCAGCAGCCATGTGGCTGCCGCCAGCAGCGAAGCCAACATGCCGTACACCAGATAATGCGGTGTATCGGTGAGCAAAGCCGGGTCAATAATGCCCTTGCGTATGGTCGCCGTTACCTCGCCACCCGCCAGATAGGCACCGGCAAACTCGAAAACCATGGCGATGCAGATTGCCTGTTTGACCGTCAGCGCCTTGGCGCCGACCGATGTGCCCATCGCATTCGCTACATCGTTGGCACCCACGCCCCAGGCCATGAAAAAACCGAAGATAACGGCAAGAATAATCAGAATATTTCCGTATTCAGCAATAACACCCATGATCAATAAACCTCTGGAATTCTATTTTTTTGTCTAGCGCGCAATAATAATCTGCAGGCGACTACCCACTCGCTGTGAAAGATCGGCAAGTTCGCCAATGCCCTCAATAACCCTGTAGAGAAACACAACATCAACGGCATAAAGATCGCGCTCAATATCAAACAAGGCCTTCCGCAGCTCGCGCTCAAGACCGTCAGCATCCTGTTCGATCTGGTCAATTTCTCCAATCATCTCGTCAACCATGTGCAGCTCACGATTGCCAAAGCCTGTTTCCACCAGTTCATCCAGTTCGTTAATGGCTCTGAGCGCCTGTTTTGAGGTGTTCAAGGCTGCCGAAACATAGGCGTCCATTCGGGCGGATAACTGTTCAGGTATTTCCATTTTTCGGCCCAGAACAATACCGGCAACATCCTTGGCGCAATTGGCCACCTTGTCCTGCATGGAAATCAGCTCAAGCAAGTCTGACCTGGGTATTGCCATGAACAGGCTTTTCGGCATATTTCTGCGTAAATTCTTTTTCAGCGCATCGGCTTCGCGCTCCTGAAATGAAATTTGCTGCTGCAAATCGGTGGCAGTTTCCCAATCCTTTGCCAATACGGCTTTGAAAAAGGGTTCCAGTAATTCGGCACAACCCAAAACCTTCGTCATATGCTCCTGTATAGGAACAATGGGTGAGCGCCCGAACAAATTTCCCAATGTTGTTCCGCTAGCCATAGCTCTTTCCTTTCAATAAAAAACCCCGTGTAGTGTAAAGATAGTGTAAGGATTTATCGACCTGAAAGTTTTGACCTGAGCCTGTTCAAGTTCGCATTTTCAGAGGCGGGGATACCCTCATTCCGCTTAAAGGGCTAGAATCAGTCATGACCCTGTATAAAAAGGCCTGGAATGAACAGCAGTAAAACCAATGAACAACAACAGCCGGAACGCTTTATCGACCTGCGTAATTGCCTTAACGAACTGGTTCGCGATGGCCTGATCGACCAGAGAGATGCGAATTTTCTTTCCGGCAGCCCGCGAGGACGCGAAGAAGCCCTGCTCCACCCCTTGACCTATATCGGCAACAAGAATCTCGACAACCTCAAAGAACCCGGTAAAAAACTGGACGAAGAAACACTCACCCGCTGGCTTGCCGAAAAAGCCGGGCAACCCTATTTCAACATAGATCCACTGGACATCAATGTCAGTGCGGTAACAGAGGTCGTTTCGTTTGCCTATGCCAAACGCCATCAGCTGCTCTGTGTCGGCGTTACCAAAGACCTTGTCACCATTGCCACCGCTCAGCCCTGGGTCAGAAGCTGGGAAGAAGGCATCGAGCACATTTCACGCCGCCGGGTGCGTCGTGTAGTCGCCAAACCCTCCGATATACAGCGTTATATGGTGGAGTTTTACAGCCTGGCAAAATCGGTTTCCAGCGCCGTATCGGAGGGCGGTGGGCACAATATCGGCATCGGCAACTTCGAGCAGTTACTGGAACTGGAAAAACTGAAAGACCCGGATGCCAATGACCAGCACATTATCAACATCGTGGATTGGCTGCTGCAATATGCCTTCGAGCAACGCGCCAGCGACATACATATCGAGCCCCGCCGCGAACTCGGCAAGGTTCGCTTCCGCATAGACGGCGTCTT
>JAGRJA010000126.1 GCA_020443005.1 Pseudomonadales bacterium | reverse complement strand
GCACCATGAGCGATATTGGCGAACGGCCCGCCATGAACAAAAGTCGGCGTATGCTCCAGCGCTTGTACAAGGTTCGGTCCGATTGCATCGTTTAACAAAGCGGCCATTGCGCCATCAACCTTCAGCTCTCGCGCATATACATCATTTCTGTCGTAGGTTTGCGCAACAACGATATTGCCGAGCCTGCGCTTGAGGTCCATCAAATCTGTTGCAAGACAGAAACAGGCCATCACTTCAGACGCGACCGTAATCTGGAAACCATCCTCTCTGGGTATTGAGTTGCCGGGGCCACCCAGACCAATCACGATATTACGCAGCGCACGATCATTCATATCGACCACCCGCGTCCATGAAATACGACGAGGATCAATATTCAGACTGTTACCCTGTTGAAGGTGGTTATCAAGCGCAGCAGAAAGCAGATTGTTCGCCAAACCGATAGCATGAAAGTCACCGGTAAAATGAAGATTGATTTCTTCCATCGGCAATACCTGAGAAAACCCGCCACCGGCAGCCCCGCCTTTCATACCGAAACACGGGCCCAGCGAAGGCTCGCGAAGACACAACATGGTTTTCTTGCCGATACGGGTAAGACCATCAGACAATCCCACTGAAGTGGTTGTCTTGCCCTCACCCGCAGGGGTCGGATTCATCGCCGTCACCAGAACGAGCTTGCCATTGGGGCGCTGATCGTCATTCATCAATGACTGACATTTTTCCCGACTTAACTTGGCAATATGCTTGCCATAGGTATCATATTCTTCTTCGCTCAAACCAATCGCAGAGGCAATGTCCCGTATGTGCCTGATAGTAGCGGATTGTGCAATTTCGATATCGCTGGGTACCGTTTTACTCATAAGAATATCCTGTTTCCTGATCTACAAATGATTGCAAAAAAATGCATAAATAAAAGCGGCATGCTCCCATTTTTACTGGGGGTTTTCAACACAAAGCGCAAAATACCTATGAACAAACAGGCTATACTGAATGCCGATCTTTCAAGAAGGAGAGAGAAGTTCAATGAACACCGAAAAACAACAAAGCCCGTTTGCAACGCAAATGAGCGAGACCATCAAAAATCAATTGCTCGAAACACAGGATGAATGCACTTTCATCTGGTCAACCAGACAAGGAGACGGAACAGGCGCAAGCATGAGTTATCTCTGGGCCAAAAATCACTTGTGGCTCACCACGCGTGATAACAGCCCCCGTATCGCCGCCATCCGACGCAACCCAGCTGTTTCTGTAGTCATATCCGGGGCCGGCACTACTCTGGGCAAAAGTCGCGGCATCACCATCCGGGGCAAAGCCTTGTTACACGAGGCACAAGCGGAACACACAAGCTGGTTTTTCAAGGCCTATACAAAACACCTGTTGCCACACTCCCCGACAGGCGCCAAACAACTTGAACAAATGCTAAAACGACCCAATCAGATTATTATCGAGGTAATACCTGAAAAATGGATTTGCTACGATGGCCAAAACCTGATGAAACACCTCGCAGATATGGCTTAAGACATCCTCGCTTCAAAAAATGCAACAAAAACAGCAGGTAAAGAAACCGTTTTTTCAAAGTAACGCAATGAAAGAAAAAAACGCCGGGAAAAAATCTAAAAGGCCAGTAGAAACACCATTGAAAAACCTGCACACTCAAATCGAACAACAAAGCCGATATTTGCCAGCATGATTAAAGCGGTCTGATAATTGTTTTAAAAACCTCACGGATTTCTTTTGAGGTCATTCCCGATTTGAACTCCGGGCGATACAGCAGCTTCAACATTTCCCTGTCGTGTTCATTAAATACATCATCATTGTAAAAATGAGCGAAACAGCCTTTCGAGAATCTTCATGTATCACTCAAAAAACCTACACCGGCAACAACAGAACAAACAAGGGCTTTTCTTCGCTCTTCCTGATCTTCCAGACTATCACTGAGGAAGGACTGAAAAGCAAAAATATTCTTGCTCTTATCCGGCTTTCTCACAGAGAAAGCCTTTTCTCTTAATAACCGGCCCTGGGTTATTTGCTGTATTTCCCGGGCTGTCCCGAAAAATATCACAAAGTTGGGCTTGTCATTCACGAAAGCAACAT
>JAGRJA010000125.1 GCA_020443005.1 Pseudomonadales bacterium | reverse complement strand
TGATAGCACGATCAATCATTTCTTCTCGACTGAGATTTCCACCTAGATAGTCCCATACCTGTCGGTATCCAACCGCACGAATCGCAGGGAGATCACTGTGCAAATCACTTCTTTGGTGCAGCGCCTGTACCTCTTCGATCAAACCCTGATCAATCATGCACCGAAAACGATCAGCAATACGCCGATGAAGCCATTGCCTGTTTTCGATGATCAATCCAAGCTTACTAAAATGATAGGGCAGTAGCTCTGCTTCCTGACGCGCGTGCAAGCTGCTTAAGGTCTCTCCGGTGCTCAAAAACACCTCAAGCGCCCGCGAGAGACGCTGGGAATGGTGGGGGTGAATCACTTTGGCCGAATGAGGATCTACTTCTGCAAGCTGCTCATGGATAGATGCCCAACCGAATTCACGAGCTTGCTGCTGAATGCGTTCTCGTATTGCGAGATCCGTTGGAGGCATCGAAGCCATGCCATCGAGCAGAACCCTGAAATACAGCATCGTCCCGCCCACCAGAACCGGCAGTTTGTTCCTGCCAATAACAGCTTTCAACAGGTCGAGTGTATCTCGACGAAAGTCCGCAACACAGTAAGGGTCGGCAGGGTCACGAATGTCGATCAGGTGGTGAGGAACCTGTTGAAGTTCAAGTGCATCCGGTTTGGCCGTACCAATATCCATTCCCCGGTATACCAGCGCTGAATCAACACTGATAATTTCACAAGGTACCCTGTCGGCCAGCGCCAAAGCCAGTGCCGTTTTACCCGAGGCTGTCGGCCCCATTATGCAGACAACAGGGGGCATGAGATCGTTGCTCATCTATACGCCCCCGGTATCAAACAACTCGCCCTAGAAAAGCCCTGTGATTTTTCCCGAACTGTCAACATCAATATGCTCTGCCGCAGGCACTTTGGGCAAACCGGGCAAAGTCATGATATCCCCGCAATAAACAATCACAAACTCGGCACCTGCAGCCAGACGAACATCCCGAACCTGTAAATCAAAACCACTCGGTGCACCCAGCAAATTCGGGTCAGACGAAAACGAATACTGGGTTTTAGCCATACACACAGGCAAGTTGCCATAACCGGCATCCTGTATTTCCTGAAATTTATCCCGGATTTTCTTGTCTGCCTGAACGGTATCCGCACCGTAAATTTTTTGGGCTATAGACTCTACTTTCTGCCACAGCGGCAAGCTGTCTTCATAGAGATAACTGAAACTCGCCTCGCCCTTCTCAATGATTTCTACAACCTTTTCTGCCAGCGCTTCACCACCTGCACCGCCCTCTGCCCAGACCTTGCTTTCGACCACATCAACACCAAAAGCAGCACAGCGCTCCATCACCAGTTTGAGCTCTGCCTGGGTATCTGCGACAAAATGATTCAGCGCCACAACCACAGGCAGGCCAAACCCTTTCATATTGCGGATATGTCTTTCCAGGTTGGCCATACCGCGATCAAGTGCATCAAGGTTTTCGACCGTAAGGGCATTTTTGGCAACACCACCATTCATTTTTAACGAACGGATTGTTGCCACGATAACCACCGCATCAGGCTTGAAACCGCCTTTACGACAAACAATATTCATGAATTTCTCAGCACCGAGGTCTGAACCGAAACCGGCCTCTGTTACAACATAGTCAGCAAGTTTCATTGCCGTACGCGTCG
>JAGRJA010000124.1 GCA_020443005.1 Pseudomonadales bacterium | reverse complement strand
GTTTGACTTAAAGCAAAAGCCGAAGATCAGTCGTTTGTCACCCGCCGGGATTTTTATTGGATGACATAGTTTTGCGAAAAGTAGATGGAGAGCGGTTTGTGTGACTGCATTGCCGCATTTTCGATGGTAAATACTTGCCACGCACCTGTCGTGGTATCTCGCATTAATACATCCCCATCACCATCACCGTCGTAATCCCCGGTTTTCTGGAAAACCCAGCTCGCATCCTTGTAAAGGTCAAGAAAGGCATGGCGCTGGATTGCTCCATTTTGCGTGGTGAATACCGTCCAGATACCTGTCGTGGCGTGCCTGACAAGAATGTCGGCATCACCGTCACGATCAAGGTCGATGGTGTCCTCCAGTACATAATCGGCATTACTGAAGAGTGCAAAAGCATTGCTGGAAGCAATACTGTTGTTTTCAACAATGAAAAGCTGGTAATTGCCGGTCAGGCTGTTGCGGAACAACAGGTCGTCGTCACCGTCGCCATCAAAGTCATCGGCAGACTGGAGCAACCATTTGTTCGAAGAATAGAGCGAGATATTATTGAGCCCTGTAACCTGACCAGCCTGCATTGTGAAAACCAGCCACTTTCCTGTTGACAATCTTTTGACAAGCACATCGTGATCACCGTCATTATCGAAGTCACCCATTGCCTGAAACTGGTAGTCGGCATCCTTGTAGAGTGCCAGCGCATTATTCCCTGTGATACTGCCGGACTGGACGGTGAAGAGTTGCCATGCACCTGTTGTCGCGTTCCTGAATAACAGGTCGGAGTCACCATCGCCATCTGCATCCATATCGGCCATGTAATGCCAGTCAAGGCCGTTGTAGGTGTTGAGCGGAAGTGTTGATGTGATGTTCGTATTCTGCACCGTAAACAGTTTAAGCTGCCCCCCCGAAAGATAGCGAAGTATAATGTCGCTTGTGCCATCGCCGTCCAGGTCGCTGCGAACAATGGCTGAAATGCTGTCAAAAACGGTGGGGTTTGAGCCTGCAATATACTCCTGGTAATTGGTGAAAGTGTCACCATCAGGATCTTCATCAGCATTGTTGGTCAGGCTGTCCAGACCGTAGCTGATTTCCCATGTGTCAGGCATCAGATCGTTATCGTCGTCAAGATCAGCGTTATCTCCCATACCATCTCCATCGTTGTCTGATGATTCGGCAGGGTCATCCGGAAACCTGTCAGTATTATCACCAACGCCATCGCCATCCCGATCACTGGTTTCGGAGGCGTCATTGGGGAAGGCATCAGAGCCATCAATTACACCGTCATTATCACTGTCATTATCAAGCGGATCAGTGTGAGTGACATAAACTTCCTGGTAATCATTGATTCCATCGTTGTCCGAGTCCGCTTTATTGGGATTGGTGCCATAGATGGCCTCGTCTGTATCTGAAAGTACGTCACCATCCTTGTCAGGATCGTTCGCGACAAGCGGGTCGGTACCATTAGCCACTTCAGTGCCATCATCTGTGCCGTCATTGTCTGTGTCAGCGGAAAGCGGATCTGTCGCGTAAATGTTGACTTCCTCGCCATCGTTGAGTCCATCGCGATCGGAGTCAGACTTGGCAGGGTTTGTTCCCAATGCAGCTTCTTCAGTATCGCTCAAGCCGTCTCCGTCGCTATCAAGCGCATTTGCGACAAGCGGGTCTGTACCGTTAATGATTTCATCACCATCCAGATTGCCATCACCATCCGTATCATCGAGTGTCGGATCAGTGAAATAGATGTAAACTTCATCGCCGTCACTGAGGCCGTCACGGTCGGTGTCGGCTTTTCTCGGATTTGTGCCGTAGAGAGCTTCTTCGCTGTTCGAAAGCCCATCTCCATCGGTATCGTTTGGGTCTGTGCCGGGTTTGGCAGCAATAGCGGCGGTACTGAAAGTAGTGCAAAAAATAATTGTGAAAAATGTCTTCCTGAGTTTGCTATCCCTGTTGCTTGTCTTGATAAACATCGACTAGCCCCTTAATAGTAAACAATGTGACATTTATCATACGGTTTTTTTTCAGAAAAACTACTAGTATAAGACGCATGGTTTACAGGATAAGACGAATGGTTTATAGCTGGTTGTTTTTTAATTCGCCCTTAAAACGCTTTGTGCTTATTACGAATTGAAATGAGAATAAGGGCAGGGGACTATAGTGGTTCAAACACGGTTATTGTTTTATATTTACTTATTTAAAAACAATTGGTTAAGAGATATTTATCAGGCAATTCATAGGTTATAGGTGGTTATTATGAAGTTTCAGGGTACTGAGCGTTATGTGGCAACGGATGATTTACAGTTGGCTGTTAACGCGGCAGTCAAACTCCAGCGGCCACTCCTGATCAAGGGAGAGCCGGGGACAGGTAAAACATTGTTGGCTGAAGAAATTGCGCAATCGATGGGTAAGCGGCTGATTCAGTGGCATATAAAATCCACCACAAAGGCACAGCAGGGCTTGTATGAGTATGACGCGGTTTCCCGGCTGCGCGACTCCCAGCTCGGCAACGACAAGGTGCACGATATCGGCAACTATATCAAAAAGGGAAAGTTGTGGGAGGCTTTCAGTGCTGAAGAACAGGTTGTGCTTCTGATTGACGAGATTGACAAGGCTGACATCGAGTTTCCCAATGATTTGCTCACAGAGCTGGATAAAATGGAGTTTTTTGTCTATGAAACAGGTGAAACTGTCAGGGCGAAAATCCGACCGATTGTGATTATTACCAGTAATAACGAGAAAGAGTTGCCTGATGCTTTTCTGCGTCGATGTTTTTTTCATTTTATTAATTTCCCGGATCGGGAAACCATGCAAAAAATTATCGCCGTTCATTACCCTGATATTAAAAATGACCTGGTGAAAGATGCACTGGATGTGTTTTTTGATGTCAGAAAAATCCCGGGCCTGAAAAAAAAGCCTTCAACCTCGGAGTTGATTGATTGGCTCAAGCTGTTGATGGCCGATGATATTCCGGATGAAATTCTGAAAAACCGTGATGCCACTAAAGCTATTCCACCGCTTTACGGGGCTTTGTTGAAAAATGAACAGGATGTTCATATGTTGGAGCGGCTTGCTTTTATGGCGCGCCGGGAAACGCGGTAAAGGCCTGTTTATTTATGCTCATCAATTTTTTTTATGGCCTTAAAAATGCAGGAATTCCTGTTTCCATCAAGGAGTTTCTGGTGTTGCTGGAGGGCATGGAACAGCATCTCGCCTTTGCCGATATTGATGATTTTTATCAGCTATCCCGTCTCTGTCTGGTCAAGGACGAGAAATATTATGACCGCTTTGACCAGGCGTTTGCCCGTTATTTTCGCGATATTGAAACCATTGAAGATATTATAGAAGCACTGATACCTGATGAATGGCTTCGCGATGAATTTGAAAAATACCTGACTGACGAGGAAAAAAAGCAGATTCAATCCCTGGGTGGATTGGAAAAGCTGATCGAAGAATTCAAAAAACGCCTTGACGAACAGAAAAAGCGTCATGAGGGTGGTAATAAATGGATAGGAACGGGGGGGACATCTCCCTTTGGCAATAGCGGTTATAACCCTGAAGGCAGTCGTGTTGGCGGAGAAGGCAAGCAAGGCAGGGCGGTTAAGGTCTGGGAGAAGCGGGAGTATCGTAACCTGGACGACGATGTGCAATTGGGATCGCGCAATATCAAGATGGCATTAAAACGACTTCGCAAGTTTGCGCGTACCGGCGCAGATGATGAGCTTGATATCGACGATACGATTCGTTCGACCGCCAAAAATGCCGGTTTTCTCGATATCAAGATGGTGCCAGAAAGGCACAACGCTGTAAAAGTGTTGATTTTCTTCGATATAGGCGGTTCTATGGATCCACATGTGCGTTTATGTGAAGAGCTTTTTTCAGCAGTCAAAACCGAATTCAAGCATCTCGAGTATTTCTATTTCCATAATTTTATTTATGATTATGTCTGGAAGAATAATGTCAGGCGTTTTTCCGAGGTGACTAAAACGCTTGACCTTCTTCACAAATATCCATCAGATTACAAAGTGATTTTTGTGGGGGATGCCTCCATGGCCTATTATGAAATAGCCAGTGTCGGCGGCAACATTGAATATCATAATGATGAGCCAGGCGCAGCCTGGATGCAGCGTTTGACAGAAACCTATGAAAAACTTGTATGGCTGAACCCTGTGCCGGAGGCGCAGTGGCAGCGAACAGAGTCTATTCAGATGGTGCGTCAATTGATTGATGACCGGATGTTTCCCTTTACATTGCACGGTCTCGAAAAAGCCATGTCGGCCCTTTCCAAGTAAAAAGATTGTGAACGGTTTATTATTCTGTCAATAATCTGC
>JAGRJA010000123.1 GCA_020443005.1 Pseudomonadales bacterium | reverse complement strand
TGCCCTTTACGCAGCAACGGGGCAGCGTTTGCGTGAAATGCCGTTTCGACTCGCCTGATTCAGACTTGCTTGCAGGGTATGAGAAAGATGGCTCTTCCTGAGAAAGGAAACAGGCACGCCTGTTTTTTGGAGAGTATGTTTCAGCTTTCAGAAGTTCTTTTACCGGCTTTTTACCGGAGTATCAATGAGCCTTGAAGCAGAGGTATTGGCCGCATTATTGGCATGGCTTGATAAAGGTGAATCAGCCTTTCTGTGTACAGTGACATCGACATGGGGCTCTTCACCCCGACCGGTTGGTTCCCTGATGGCGTGTACAAAAGAGGGGCTGCAAGCCGGTTCACTGTCTGGCGGTTGTGTAGAAGAAGCGTTGCTTGCATCCTTGGCAAGCGGGTTTCTGGTTTGCGATGAGCCTGTTTTTATTCGTTATGGTGAAACCACTGAAGAGCAGCAATGTTTGCAGTTACCTTGTGGTGGAACGCTGGGTGTTTTCATTGAGCCGGTAAAAGCGGGCGGTGTTTTTCATCAACATATCGCTGAAATTGTAAACGCTCTTCAACAGCGAAAGTTGGTGAGGCGTATTTATAATTATGTTTCCCGGCATTTTATTTGCGGGGTACCCGAAACTGAACGGGAAGCGGAAAACAATGAATCGGCTTCTGCGTTTTTTGATTTCGAAAACATTGATAAAGGTAGTGTTATCCGTCATTGTTATGGTCCGCAATTTCATTTGTTTTTGATTGGCGTCAGTGAGGTTTCCCGTGCGCTAGCGCGGTTTGCCCTGTTGATGGATTACCGCGTTACTGTTTGCGATTCACGCGCTGAACAAATTGCCCGATGGAACATTGCGGGGGCAAGGGCTGTGTGTGCAATGCCTGATGAGTTGTTACTGAAAGAAGCCTGCGATCCGCGTTCGGCAATCATTGCATTGGCTCACGATCCGCGCGTTGATGATATGGGCTTGATGGAGGCCTTCAATACCGACGCGTTTTTTATTGGGGCGATGGGCTCCCTCCGTACTTCTGAGGCGCGTCGGCTGCGCCTGCTGGAGCTGGGCGTTACAGAGGCGCAATTGAATCGATTGCATGCTCCCGTGGGCATGATGACTGGCAGTAAAACGCCAGCAGAAATTGCCGTATCCATTCTTGCCCAGTTAACATCGGTAAGGAATGGGGTGAGCCATTAATATGGGTCGACTATCGGTGAGTAACGCTGTCAACTCGAGCATGTCGATAGTGCCACTTATATTGGCAGCCGGTTCATCAAGCCGCTTTGGCTCCGATAAAAGAATGTTTCTGGTAGATGGAAAACCAATGCTGCAATGTGTTGCAGAAACCTGTTTGTCTGCTTTTGATCAGCTGGTTATGGTTTTCAAGCAAGAGGAAGCATTTGAAATTCGTAGCAAAGGTTTATTCGAACCTGCGTTTTTACAGCAGTATCAAGCGCGTTTGCACTACTGTTTCGCAAAAAATACCGATCGGGGTATGTCGGTCAGTCTAACACAGGGCATCGATTACATTTTGCGGAATTTTCAGGCTGATGCAGTGATGGTCTTGCTCGCTGATATGCCTTATGTCAAGCCTCAAACCCTCTTCCGTTTAATCAGTGCGTATCGGGACAAGGCGATTGTTTATCCTGTTCAGCCTTGGTCTGATGAAACGAAAAAGCAGGGTCATCCCGTGATTTTTTCACAGCATTATTTTGACGAGATTCGATCTTTGCAGGGAGATAAAGGTGCGCGCAGCGTCATCACCTCACATCCTGAAGCGATTGTAGCTGTGGCCGTTAACGACAAGGGAGTCTATCTGGATATTGATGAGCCCGTTTGAGTCTTGCAACTTTATTTTTTCACATACAATGTCACTCATTCGGGTGTTTTTTATTGAGCATGAAGATCTTTCTTTGCCAGATTTTTTGACATGTTCTCGGTACTTGACTGCCAGAATGCATAAGGAGTGTTATGCTGCCCGGCAATAGATCAAAACCTGCAGTAATGGTATCCCTAATATCTGCATACAGAAAATCTAAACCCTGAAGGAGCTACGCTATGAAATACTGGGTATCACTGGTAAATACAGAAGAAGTTGAGCAGTTTGTTGATATTGCCAAGAAAGCTGAAGAACTGGGTTTTGAAGGTATTACAGTTCCCGATCATTTGATTTACCCCACCAAAATAGAAACCAAATATCCTTACACCCCGGATGGGAAAGTCTGGTGGCCGGATACCAATCCCTGGCCAGACCCTTGGGTAACATTAACTGCAATGGGTGTCGCCACCCGCAATCTCAGGCTTGCAACCAATATCTATCTTGCTGCCTTGCGCGACCCCTTTACCGTTGCGAGAGCGACCAGTACTGCCGCAATTTTCACAAACAACCGTGTGGTATGCGGTGTATCAGCGGGTTGGATCAAGGAGGAGTTTGATCTGATGGGTATAGCGTTCAAGGACAGAGGGCGCAGGCTGGATGAAGTAATTGCCTGTATGCACCAGCTTCATAGTGGCGCTTGTGTCAGCCATCACGGTGAATTCTTTAATTATGACGATGTGGTGATGTCACCCGCACCTTCGCAAAAAGTACCGGTTTGGGTGGGTGGTGCCAGTAAAGCCGCGTTTAATCGGGCGGCGAATAATGATGGCTGGCTGGGCGTACCTTCTAAAAATGCACGGCTGGCTGAAATCTGTGAAACCCTTTTTGAACTGCGTAAGCAAAACGGGAAATATGACCAGCCATTTGATGTGGTGCTCAGCCCGATGGAGTTAATGACAAAGGATTTTCTGGACTCGCTGGACAAAGCAGGTACTTATCATTCCAGCGTTTTACCGTGGACGCCATCCCCTTGGGGCAAAGCTTTCTGGGTAGAAGAAGGTGAAGACCATCGTGATATTGAGGTTAAATTCAGGGCAATGGAGCGCTTCAGGGATATGATGAGCAAATTGGGTATTTGGTGAAAGAGATAATGTTTTTTAGTCAGCACCGCCCGCCCTCCTTGTTGTTATGAAAATGTAATTAAGTTATCTTTGTTCCAGGGATACAGTTAAAATTATTGATAATTTTGCAGCTGCATTTTCAGGGGTGATAAGTGTTTGCATTAAAAAAAGATGAAAAGAGAAATGAATAAAGACTGTTTTGCTGCAAGTTTGGTAAATGAGTTGCCCAAACCAATTTCATTTTTTCTTTTCATCACGCTTTTTTTCATTTTTTCGCCTTCGGCAGCGCTGTCAAACCTCATTACAGAGCCTGTCTTCAACTGTAATAATACCGGTAGTCAGCATCAGCCACCACCGTTGTTTGAAAGTATTGCCGTAAGGCCTTTTGCATTATCGAATGATGAAAATTTTCTCTATGTCGTCAATACACCTGAGCGCTGCCTTGAAATATATAGTATCGATGAAAAAGGGAATTTATCCTTGGCAAGCAGTGTCAGGGTTGGGCTTGAGCCGGTAGCTGTTGCGGAACGAAAGCCGGGAGAATTGTGGGTTGTAAATCATCTCTCGGACAATATCAGCATCATTGACCTCCGTGGGCGCCCACACATAAAGCAGATTGTACAGGTTGGTGATGCACCGTGGGATATTGTCTTTGCCAATAAAACCTCGGCAAAAACCAATAAAAAAGAAAGAGCTTTTATATCCGCATCGTTCAGGGGGCAACATCACCCTGAATTCGATTCATCATTCTTGCGGGCAAACAGAATGCCATCCAGAGAAAAAAAAGGAAAAGGTGAACTGATCGGCAGGGCTGATTTATGGGTGTTTGATGTGGATCCGGCCACAGGTGAGATAAGCAGAGCGGGGAACATCAATCTGGCTACCGATTCTGTAAGATCGTTGAGTCATACGGTAGATGGAAACAAGGTTTTTGCACTGGCTTTCAAGTCAGGTAACCGGACAGCGGTCGCCCCTGTTGGGCGTGTCAAGGAATTGATAGGTGCAAGATGGAGTACAGATGGCATGGATGTCGTTGAATCAAGGATTATGATTCAGCAACAGGGTGATCGCTGGGTTGATGTAGAGGGCAGGGACTGGTCGCAGCGAATGAATGTGAATGTGGTTGATAACGATTTTTTTGTGATTTCGGCGGTTGCATTGCTTGACAAGGGTACCGCTGAAAAACCGGAATTCAACCGTAAGGCGATACTCGATAGCGTAAAGGGGCTGGGAACAATTTTATATAATGGTGTCAGTTCAGCCGGGGGGGAGCATATTTATATTGTGGGTACCGATGCCAGGAATTTGATACCCAATGAGAATAATCTAAACGCAAATTTTGTCAGCAATAATCTTTATCGCTTGTCATTTGGTGAAAAAAAATCGGTGAGCACCGAAAGTTTCGATCAGTTTTCCGGGGTGATTGAGGGTACGGGTAGTGCTCTGCCTATGGCAATGGCGCTTGATGAAAAGCGCAACCGTTTGTTTGTCGGTTTCATGGGCGGAAATCAAATTGCCGAGTTCAAACTCGATAGTCGCGGCAAGCTTTTAAAGCCTGTTAATGTTATTGTCCAGCGTGATAGTAAAGACTTGAACGCTCTTGGTGGGGGGGTGATTGCACTTTT
>JAGRJA010000122.1 GCA_020443005.1 Pseudomonadales bacterium | reverse complement strand
TCTGTTCAAGGGTAATTTCTTCGCACACCTGCATGGTCGTCGGCGTACGTACAACAGAAGGGCCAAGCGGCGGCAAGCCTTTATAAAAAGGTGCCAGCGATTCCGGGCCGGTATGACTTAATTGTGGTTGTACTTTTGCACCGTGAGCATGAATCAGGTCAACCAGCCTTTTATGATCGGCGATAAATTTGTCGTGATAAAGCCCGAGTGAGTTCGCCTGATAGCGATGGTTCTCATCTACCGTACATACCTCTACGGTGACAAGGCCAACACCCCCTTTGGCACGCTCCTCATAGTAGGCTATCTGTCTTTCGGAAAGTGTTTCATCCGCGTTGGCATAATCCACTGTAAGCGGCGCCATTACGATACGGTTCTTCACTTCCATGTTGCCGATTTTTATCGGACTGAATAACTTTTCGAACTGACTCATACTTACCCCTTTTTCTGCTTATCCTGACCTGTTGCAATAACAGGTTTCGCTACATTCAAAAAACCACATCAATAATTACAAACGCCCGCGTGTACCAGGCATTAGTCCTTGAATTCCGGTTTGCGTTTTTCTTTTCGTGCCTGAATGGCTTCTTCAAAGTTTTTGGTGGTCATACGCACAAACAACTGGGCGTGACCTTCATGGTTGATATGGGTGCGCAAGCTGCTGGCACTTTGACTGGCCCACAACATCTGCTTGGTCAACTCAACACCGATCTGGCTATGCTGCATAATGCTTTCTGCCATTTGATAACAGGTATCCATCAGCGTATCTGCAGAAACCGTTCTGGAAACAAGGCCGATGCGTTCTGCTTCCTGTGCATCCACATCACGCCCTGTGAGCATGATCTCGCTGGAACGGGAAGCACCAACCGCTCTGGGTAACAAATAACTCAGGCCGAGTTCTGCCGCAGTAAGGCCGTTGTTGATTCCCGCAGCCCGGAAATAAGCCTTCTCCGATGCAACCCGGATATCGGCCATCAGGCTCAAACAGAATCCGCCACCAATGGCTGCACCGTTCACAGCCGCAATAACCGGCTGATGCATTTCCTGTATGGCCAGCAGTGCATCATCCAGTACACGCATGGCACGACGGGCAATACCCGGCATGGTCAGACCGTCAAAAATACTCAGGTAACCGGGGTCTTTAAGATCAGCGCCCGAGCAAAAACCCTCTCCTTCACCTGTAAGAATCACAACGCGTACCGTGTTATCAAAACTGACGGCCTCAATGGCTTCCTTCAGCGGCACCATGACATCAAAGGCCATGGCATTCATCCTTTCAGGGCGATTCAGCTTTACGACAGCAATACCCGGACGCGGTTTTTCGATAGTGACAAAATCATGGCTCATATTCAGACTCTTTTGATGATTGAATGTTGATTTTTTTCAGCACTTGAATGCACACCGAACAAGAAAGTAAAAGCGGGCATTTATGCAAAACCCGACACATTCGGACTCATTCCATGCACAGCAGGTAGGCTGCACACTGAAAACGCCCCCCGACACTTTCACACACTGAAACCCGGCAGCCGATTAAGCAGACAAGTGTTGCGCGTGAAAAGCAATATGCTCACCCATAAACGAGGCGATGAAATAGTAACTGTGGTCATAGCCCTCGCGTATCCGTAATTGCAAGGGGTGGTTATTCTCCTTGCAAGCTGCTTGCAACAGCTCGGGTTTCAGCTGTTCTTTCAGAAAATTATCGGCACTGCCCTGATCAACCAGCAAGGTAAATTTTTTATCCGCGCCGGGAATCAGTGCGCAAGTATCATACTGTTTCCATAACTCACGATTTGCACCGATATAATTCGACAAGGCTTTTTCACCCCAGGGGCAGTTAAGCGGAGAAACAATGGGGGCGAAAGCCGACACAGAATGATATTTATCCGGATTTTTGAGCGCGATCGTCAAGGCACCATGACCACCCATGGAATGCCCGAAAATCGACTGCCGCGAACCATCGACCGGAAAGTTCGCATTAACGAGTTTGGGCAATTCCGTAACGATGTAATCATACATCTGGTAGTGTTGGTTCCAGGGCGCTTGCGTTGCATTCACATAAAAACCGGCGCCGAGACCAAAATCCCAGGCTGCTTCAGGATCATCCGGCACACCTTCACCTCGCGGGCTTGTGTCAGGCGCGACAATCGCTACCCCATGCTCGGCAGCATAACGCTGGGCGCCGGCTTTGGTCACAAAATTTTCGTCGGTACAAGTAAGCCCCGAAAGCCAGTAAAGCACAGGTACCTTGCCGTTTTCCACCTGCGGCGGAAGGTAAATGGCGCAAGTCATTTCACAGTTGTTGACTGCAGACGCATGCTTAAACCTGAGTTGCCTGCCACCGAAGATTCTGTTTTCTGAAATAATTTCCATACTGCCTGACTAATAACCGGGGTTGATCGGTAACCGGATTGGCTGGAGGTTTTTGAGACCATCCGCGGCAGGGACGCCGCGGTTGAGCTTACAGGGATGTATTCACAGCGTGCCTCAAAAACCTTCGCCCGTCCGGACAAAAATTAATGCTTGTTCTGTTAGTAAATAATCACCGAGCGAATCGACTTGCCTTCGTGCATCAAATCAAAGGCACGATTGATGTCTTCCAGTGGCATGGTGTAAGTCACCATTTCGTCGATCTTGATTTCGCCGCGCATATATTGTTCAACATAACCCGGCAACTGGGATCGACCTTTCACACCGCCAAAAGCCGAACCTCGCCACACCCGACCGGTTACCAGCTGGAAAGGACGGGTACTGATCTCTTGCCCGGCACCGGCTACACCGATAATAGTGGATTCGCCCCAGCCTTTATGACAGCACTCCAGCGCTGCACGCATGGTATTCACATTACCGATACATTCGAAGGAGTAGTCAACGCCACCATCGGTGATATCAACGATCACTTCCTGTATCGGCTTGTCATATTTTTTCGGGTTAACGCAGTCAGTTGCCCCCAGCGCTTTCGCCATTTCAAATTTGTCTTCGTTAATATCAACCACCAGAATACGACTGGCTTTTGCCATCAC
This sequence comes from Pseudomonadales bacterium, assembly GCA_020443005.1. Classification (GTDB taxonomy): domain Bacteria; phylum Pseudomonadota; class Gammaproteobacteria; order Pseudomonadales; family UBA7239; genus JAGRJA01. The sequence goes on along the minus strand of JAGRJA010000122.1, from coordinate 3,438 downwards.
AGCTCCCTGGACTGCACTCAGGCCAACACCGCCCAGACCGAAGATCGCTACCGTTGAACCCGGCTCAACCTTCGCCGTATTCAATACAGCACCAATACCGGTAGAAATACCACAGCCCAGCAGGCACACCTTGTCGAGCGGCGCCTCCTTGTTGATTTTGGCAACCGCAATTTCAGGCAATACGGTGTACTCGGAGAAGGTCGAGGTACCCATGAAGTGAAAGATCGGCTTGCCGTTTTTCGAAAAGCGTGAGGTGCCATCCGGCATCAAGCCCTTGCCCTGCGTTGCACGAATCGCCTGACACAAATTGGTTTTGCCTGACAGACAGAACTTGCACTTACCGCACTCCGGCGTGTACAGAGGAATGACATGATCGCCAACCGCAACAGAAGTCACGCCGGCACCCACCTCCTCCACAACCCCGGCGCCCTCATGGCCGAGTATGCAAGGGAAGATACCTTCCGGATCATCACCACTCAGGGTAAAGGCATCGGTATGACAAACGCCGGTGGCAACCAGTCGAACCAACACCTCTCCGGCTTTGGGGCCTTCAAGATCAACTTCCTCAATCGACAAGGGTTTCCCTGCCTCCCAGGCCACTGCTGCTTTGGTTTTCATAATCTATCCATCCATTTTTTAACAATTCATTCTACAAGCGTCTTCAAAAAGATTCTTGCACAGACAAATTCTGCATCCTGACAAATATCGTTCCGGGAAACAACTCCTGCAGTAAAACAACAAGCCTGTCCAGGCTAAAGCAGGCCCAACACCTATCAATTTTCAAACTGCTAGTAAATCGGACCGACAAAGTGCGTCCAGAAATCCAGCAAATACATGGTTAACATGCCTGCCGTACAACTCGCCATAAAGGTGTACCAGAGAGACCACGATTTTTCCCTGACTTCATCCAGAAAATAATAAATCGGAAAACTGCTGATAAAGTAAAAGGCATACATAATTGAGCCAAACGCCAGCATTCTGGCCATATCCTTGTAATAGAACGCCTGCTCAATAAAAGGGTTGGCCATGGCTTTTGTTTCCATCCACGCCCAGAAATAACCAATCACAAAAATCATCACCGGCCATATCAATGCCCTGAACGGTATATTCGATGTTTTTATACGCCGTAACACCACCACCGCGGTAGTGTGATAGGTCATAAAATAGGCATGCGCCAGAAAGTACATGGTCAGCGGTACTTTTTGCTCTCCGCTGCCCAGCAAAGCGGCATCGAAATTGGTTTTTTCGATCATGGGATAGTCGTAGACCATACCCAGTACATCGAAAAAGTATTCGGAACCAAAGTACGAACCCCAAAAAACAAAAGACCACATGTACAAATTGGATTTGAACCAGAAGGTTTCATACCATGCCTTGCCTTGATGCAAGTCTGGACGAGCGCCTGATAAAAAAGCCGGTATCAGTAAAAACGGCAACATTACCAGCAAGCCGACCAGGTTATAGGCGATCTCGCCGAAACTGTTGACAAGGCCGGTAGCCATCACCAAACCCATCACTGTCATCCAGACCGGGCTGTAAAGCAGGTAAATTTTTTCAGCCCAGGCTTTATCCGGATTTTCCGATAACCAGCGGGTGCCCGACCCGGATGAGATGCTTGTTTCGCTCATTTCAAAATCCCTGTTTATTTACCCGTCAACACGATCTTGATCATCGCCAGATAGTTTTTCAGTTTTTTCAGCAATCCGGGTTTTTTGCCCAGAGGATAATGCCCCGGCAACAAACCACCCTTTGCCTGCGTCTGGATTTTCTTCTTCACTGCAGGCTCAAGCACACCATCCCCCGCCATTTCCAGAAACAGCTCCATAGCATTTCCAAAGTCAAAAAAGTCGCGCTGCCAGCGCCACTTGTAATCGCCACCGTATTCAAACCAGGAGCCGCCGATACCGGCAACCTCATAACGGGAACCATCGGCCCGTTTTGCCGGGGCTATCTGTTTCCAGAAACAGATAACCGTACCGCGTTTTTCATCAATCACAACATCGTGATAGGGGTACTCCCAATTCTCGAAACCCTCCATCTGGTAGCCGATAGCCAGCTCACCAATTTCTTTTTTACCGTAGGCATTAAATTCTTCATAGGGGCCGATATTCCAGGAGTAGTGCGCATCATCCGCATAAAAATCGATAAGATCCGTTACCCAATCGCCATCTTTTGCACGCTGGGCATGCTCCATCCAGCGCCTGACCATTTCCTCAAGTTCTTCCCGTGGATACTCAGCCATCATTTCTCTCCTGTTCTCAAAAGTTCAACATCAAATATTTTATTCATTCAGGTTTCCCAACATTTTTTGTGACAAATGCCCGGCCTCAAGCAGCCAGTGCAAGGTATCTGTCAGGGTTCTATCCGGCGCTGTAAAAACAAGCCCTGTTTTCTTCAGAACACGACTTGAATTCACCGGCACCCAGCCGGTAACCATTGCCATCGATTCTCTCGTCATCGGAAAATCGAAAGGCACGATATATTTGATCGCATCGCAGATGGTTCCCATACCATGCCACACACTCACAGGGAGCGCTATTCTCCGCACCTTTTTTTCACGCAGTTTGTCCAAGCGGTCAGCAAAAGCCGACCAGGTATGATAATGCCCTCCAAGCATGTACCTTTCTTCACGAGGATCACGCTCACAGCCTTTTTCCAGCAGCATGGCATGTGTCAGCCCGACATCCCTTGCGTCAACGAACTGGAATCCGCCGCTGCCAGTAATCGGCACAATCGTTTCAATAAAAGTCTTCAAAGCGTGATTGGATTCACTCAGGCCGGGATCTGCAGGGCCGATAACGCCCGCAGGGTAAGTCACTTTGACCGGCGCTCCTTTTTCCTGAAGCGCTCTCACAAAAATTTCACAGGCCAGCTTCGATTTTCCATAAGCTTCTGCAGCAGAACCCAGAGGCGTGTTTTCATTGATTTCCTCAAGACCCGGGTTAAACAGTGCACCAACACTCGACACATACAAAATCTGCTTTATGCCATGCTCAACAGCACTGCCCACTACCGCCTTGCAACCTGCGAGGTTGCCATTAAAAATCTCATCTGCCCGCTTACGCTCAATACCGACAAGTGCCGCCGAGTGCAAGACTGCATCACAACCGCTCATCGCCTCTCGCACCAACGGCTCATCGCGCATATCACCGACAACAATGTCATCAACAACAACATTCTGCTGATGAAAATAATTCCTCGCCTTGTCACGATTTCTCACCAGTAACCTGACCTGATGCCCCATACCCAGCAGGGCCAGCACACTGTGCGCACCCACCAGTCCTGTAGCACCGGTAACGAAAACCTTCATAAGAACAATGCCCCGTTCACATTATTTTTCTTCAAGGCGCAAGGCCTGATTCGGGCAATATTGAACAGCTTTCTCTACTTTCGCACGCAGGCTCGCATCCACCGAATCGGTCGCAATATGCATCACCC
>JAGRJA010000121.1 GCA_020443005.1 Pseudomonadales bacterium | reverse complement strand
TTTATTACGCCCGCCGGTTTCGTGAAGATAATTATCGACAATCTGTTGCAATTGAATGAGCCGCATTTTGCAGCCATCGGTGGCAAGTTGCAGAAAAATGCCGAAAATTTTAATGCCTTGCTGAAGCAGGAAAAAGCGAGGGGTGTGATTGTGTGCAAGGTGTTGCCGGGCGGTTTTCTGGCATCGGCCGGTTTGCAGGCCCGTGATGTGATTCTGGCGATCAATGGCGTACAGTTTGATCGACATGGCATTGTGATTGGCAAGGAAGGTTTGTTCCGCCACAAGAATATTTACGATGTGATGAAGCTGGTGCCGATTGGTGACGATGTGGAGGTGCTTTACCTGAGGGACGGAAAGGAAAACAGCGCAAAAGCCATGGCGATGCGAAACCCGGAAAAAGGCGTGCTTTCCAACCCGATCATCAGTGAGCGAAAATACCTGGAGGTATTCGGCATGATTATCCAGCCACTGAGTTTTGACATTATCGATGTGATGCGCGAAATTGATACCAATGCGCAGATTGATATGGTGCAGATTATTGATCAGGACGACCCGATATTGGCAGTTACTCATATTCATCAGGGCAGTCAGGCAGACGAGATGGAGTGGCAGCCCGGTGATCTCATTATCCGGGCCAACGGGCAGAATGTTCATACGCTGGCTGATTTAAAAGCTATACTTGAGAGCAACATCGGCGGCACGGTGTTAATGGAGTGTCGCAATGGCAGGATTGGTTATTTTCAGGTTGCAGATTCAGTAATGAGCTCAGCCTTTGACGGGAAACAAGATGCCGAGAATAACGCATGATCAGGCGAATCACTGTTTTATCCTGACGCTGGATGTGGATGGAGAAGAAGTGAGAGCATTGCTCGAGTACAAGCGCTTTGATGTGATGATTGATGGACAAGCCACACCAATGATTGATTTTCGGCGTACCTTTGTGCCGACCCCTTTCAGGGGAAAGGGGCTGGCAGAAAAACTGGTAAGGGAAGGCCTGCAATGGGCCCGTCAGGAAAATTTCCGTATCAGTGCCAGTTGTTGGTATGTCGACAGGTTTCTGCGTTAGTTTTCTGCTTAGGTCAACCTCTGGCCGGTGGGCCATGGGTGTCTTTGTTTTCCCTGTAACCCCTTTGACGCTTTGGAGTACTGCATGAGCCTGGCCGCTTTTCAGGGTAAAACCGTGTTGATTACCGGAGGTGCTTCGGGTATTGGCCAGGGGCTTGCCGAGGAACTGGGTCGTTGTGGTGCGCTGGTGGTCATCGCCGACAGGCAGCTTGAGCTGGCAGAAAAGCGTGCAGCAGATATCCGGCTTGCAGGCGGCAAGGCCAGGGCAGAAGCGCTTGATGTTCGCGATGCCAGTGCCTTTGCCGATCTGGCTATTCGTATCAGGGCGGAAACCGGCAGCATCGATTATCTGTTCAACAATGCGGGTATTTGTATTACCGGCGCGGTACGCGATTATTCGCCGGAGGACTGGCGAGCATTGGTCGATATAAATGTGATGGGAGTGATCAATGGCATTCAGGCGGTGTACCCGCTGATGATTGAGCAGGGTTACGGCCATATTGTGAATACGGCTTCGATGGCAGGTGTAACACCTTCGGCCGGTCTCGCCGGTTATAGCGCCACAAAACATGCGGTGGTGGGGCTCTCTACGGCACTGCGTGTCGAAGCGGCCTTTGAAGGTGTTAATGTCTCTGTTCTGTGCCCCGGTGCCATTCGTACGCCCTTGCTCGCCAGTGGTGGCAAGTTTGGCAAGCAACTGAGCAATTTGAGTGAGGCCGAGACGCTGGCAACATGGGAGCGCATGAAGCCCATGGATATTCATACCTTCGCGAGGAAAGCCCTGAAAGCCGTTGCCCGAAACCGGTCTATCATTATTTACCCCGCCTGGTACCGGCTTTTGTGGTGGGTGATTCGCCTGTCACCGCTCATCATCATGAAACTGTCGGGCCCGGATTTCAAAAAACAGCATATCGATACCCGAAAACAGTGAGCTTTTGAGGCTTCTCTTAATCGGTACTTCTTCTCAGGCCGGGGTGCAAACTGGCGCCAAGTATGTGGTCACTGTTGCCAATTACATGCGAGCTGGCACCAACAATCAACGGGTCTGGCCCCTTGACGATTTTTTTGTCCTTGCCTTCGTAGGGTAGTTGCGACAGGAAATGTTGCATGCAGTTCAGGCGTGCGCGTTTTTTGTCGTTCGATTTGATAATCGTCCAGGGTGCATCGGCTGTATCGGTATAGAAGAACATGGCTTCTTTGGCTTCCGTGTAATCATCCCATTTGTCGAGAGAGGCTTCGTCGATCGGGGAGAGTTTCCATTGTTTGAGCGGGTCGCTGGAGCGGGCCTTGAAGCGCCGCAGTTGTTCGTCCTTGGAAACGGAGAACCAGTATTTGAAAAGGTGAATGCCGGATTGCACGAGCATTCTTTCGATGTCGGGGCATTGGCGCATGAATTCGAGATAGTCGTTGGGTCGACAAAAACGCATCACCCGTTCAACGCCCGCCCGGTTGTACCATGAGCGATCGAACAGCACGATTTCACCGGCAGAGGGAAGGTGTGTGATGTAGCGCTGGAAAAACCACTGTGATCGTTCCTGTTCTGTCGGCTTTTCAAGTGCGACAACCCGCGCTCCACGAGGATTGAGGTGTTCCATGAATCGCTTGATGGCGCCACCCTTGCCGGCGGCATCCCGGCCTTCAAAAATAACGACTATTTTCTGGTTGGTTTCCTTCACCCATTTTTGAACCTTGAGCAGTTCAACCTGCAATTCGGCCTTTTGGGCTTCATATATTTTTCGGCTGATTTTCCGCTTATAGGGGTACTCGCCGGTTTCAAAGGAAAGTCTTATCGCTTTCGGGTCATGGCGTAGTTCACTCAGGTGGTGCAGTGCCTCGCCGGTTTTTTTGTGGGCGTTTTCGATGGCCCTGGTTTGATCTTGTAATGTCGCCCAGTCATCATCATCCGTTGAGATTTCGGGGGTGTTGAGATCAACGGGTTTCTCGCTGTTTTTGGTACTCATTACAATACTCGCGTTTTATTGAAAAGTGGCCATTTAAAGGCATGACCGATAAGCATAGAATGGTCGCCATTCATTCGCATTGACAAGGGTCAATATGTGACCTGTGTTTGAGGTTTTCTGATAGGCAGCAGGTGATATTCGGCGCATTTTTATCTGCTGCATGCTGTTACACATTCCGCGACGGTAAAGGGAAAAATCATGTTGAGTTATCGACATTCTTTTCATGCAGGTAATTTCGCTGATGTACTCAAGCATATTGTGCTGATGGAATTACTGGCTCATATGACAAAAAAGCAAAAGCCCTTCGATTATATCGATACGCATGCGGGTGCAGGTCGCTATAGACTGGTTGCTGATAAAGCAGAGAAAAAACCGGAGTGGTGCAATGGCATTGGTCGTTTGTTCGAGAGTCGTGAAGAAGCACTTCTGGCCTGCCCTGCGTTGGCAGCGTATTTTTCTGTGGTCAGGAACATGAACAGGCAGGGCGGCCTGAAGGTGTACCCCGGTTCGCCACTGATTGCTGCCTCTTTTTTGCGTGAAAGGGACAGGGCCTGGTTGTATGAGTTGCACAGCAGTGATTTTTCTCTGCTTGAAAAGGAATTCGGGCAGAACCGGCAGGTCAGGGTAGAAAAGCAGGATGGCCTGAAAAGCCTGCTCGCCCTGTTGCCTTGCCAGTCGAGAAGGGCGGTGGTATTGATTGACCCTTCCTATGAAATAAAAACGGACTATCAGGCTGTTGTTGAAACAGCGCAAAAAGCCTTAGCGAAAATGGCCAATACCGTAATAGCGATCTGGTACCCGGTGGTCGAGCGCAGCCGGATAAAGCGGATGCAAAAAGCGCTCGAAAAACTGCCTGTTGAAGATGTTCATCAGTATGAGCTGGGTATAAGCGGTGATGACGATGATTACGGGATGACAGCAGCAGGCTTGTTTGTGATTAACCCGCCGTGGACATTGATGCCTGAAATGAAGTCGTTATTACCATTTCTTGCACAACAACTGACCACAGACGGCGAGTTGCATTACCTGTGTCATAAACGGGTTTAGCGTGCTATTTTTATCGTGTGAATTGTGGTGGCATTGAAGTAAAACAGAAGGGGCGAAGTGATGGCGGTGACGAAAGAACAAATGATTGCAAGCGTGCAGGGTTATATTAAAGCTGTAAGTACGGGAGACGCATCATTTATCGACCAGCTTTATGCCGATAATGCAAGGGTAGAGGACCCCGTGGGTTTCGAACCCAAAACCGGCAAGGCGTCCATCGCGGCTTTTTACGCATCGGCCTTCAAAATGTCGGTGAGCCTGGAACTGGCGGGCCCGGTTTGTTGTGCGGCCAATTGCGCGGCTTTTCCCTTTACGCTTTCCATGCAGGGAATGAATATTGATGTGGTGGATGTGTTTGAATTTAATGAAGCCGGGCAGGTGGTTTCGATGAAAGCCTACTGGAGCATGTAGGTAATACGCATGTGGTATACGCGAAGCTATCATCTGAAACGCATTCTGGTTTCGTATCTGTTGCAATATGCACTGACGGTTACCGGCTTTTTTCAGCGTGAAAAAAACACCAATACCGCGACTGATGCCGCTGCGGTATTACCGGTGCAAAACCCGCAAAAACCCGAAGACTTCCGTCCGCTCGAAAATGCCTGCTTTCAAAACCCCTATGCGTTTTACAAATTGATTCGCGATCAGGCGCCGGTCTATCGTTTGCCTAACGGTATATTTTGTATTTCCCGTTATGAAGATATTGTTGCAGTTTGCAAGGATGTAGAGGGTTACTCTTCCTTTCAGCAAGGTGCTGTTGCCGGCTTGAAACCGGGGCAAAGTATTGAAAAGGTCGGTGCGCAATTTGCCTTGCTGGGCGATTTGGGTGTGGTACCGGCCGATGTGATGGCAACACAGGACCCCCCAAAACACACCGTTGAACGCAAGATAGGTCACGCCGGTTTGAATGCCCGTTTTGTGAAAAGCCTCGAAATGGATCTTGAGCGTCTTTGTCATGAAACCATGCAGGCTTTTTTGCCCTCCGGTCGGGTCGAGTTCATGTCTGAATTCGGTTGGAAAATGCCGATGCTGATGATTATGCGGGTGCTCGGTTTACCCGATGAGGATTTCCCTAAAATAAAAGCCTGGTGTGTTCATGGCATCAACTCGCAGAGCGGTGTCGCAAAAAAACATGAGCTGATGTACAGCCAGGCGCAGGTGATGGTGTTTGTGCGTTATTGCTGGAAGGCTTACTTGAAGGCCAAATCTGTTGTTGAGCAATTACCGGAAGAGGAAGCACCAGAGAATTTGATCGCGTTGTTGATTCGTGCAACACAATCGGATTCGCATTTTGGCGACAAGGAAGCGGTCAGCCTGATTTTTCAGTTGTTGATTGCCGGCAGTGACTCTTCTGCCACATCGATGGGCAATGCGATCAAGATGCTGGTTGATAACCCTGATCTGCAACAGACCTTGCGCGATGATCACGAGAAAATTCCGGCTTTTATCGAGGAGGTGTTTCGGCTTGAATCAGCCTTTCAGGGGCATTTTCGCTGGACCAAACAGGACAGGGAGTTGCACGGTGTCAAACTGCCCAGAGGCAGTCGCATATTTTTGATGTGGGCTTCGGGGAATCGCGACGAGCGTTTCTGGGATGAGCCCGATCAAATAAAATTAAATCGTAAAAACGGCAAGAAGCATTTAACTTTTGGCCACGGCATTCATGCCTGCCTGGGGCGTGAGTTGGCGCGTATGGAAATCCGTATGGTCGTCAAGGCGTTTTTGCTGCATACCCGAAACCTGCGTATTGACGGTGATGCACCTTTTGTTGCTTCGATGTTTGCCCGCACGCTGGTGCGTTTGCCCCTGGCGTTCGAGCCGTTAACGGATGGACAGACAGGTGGAAACTCTTGTTCAGCGACATAAAACTCTTCAGGAAGTTTGACTATGTACCTTTCTGGTCCTGCTCGCCTTATGAAAAATGTTCTTTTCGTTGTGTTTATTGCAATATGGAAGCACAAGGGAGCTCGAAGCCGATCTACAATAAAAATGAAATCGTCTACCGCCTGGAAAGAGAGCTTGAATTTCTTTATCAAAACTCGCCCGAATTCAGAAGAAGAAAGCGCATTGTTATTGGCGGGCATGCCGACGCTTACCCTGATATAGAAAGCAGTTTATTGATTACCCGTGAATTGATTGAGGGTTTGATCGCCTGTACAAGTTCTTTTCTTGTGGAGTTTTTCTGATTCATTTTTCTCTCCGGAACGAACAGGGTTTTAAAGGGTGATTTCTCCGGCTTTGAATGTTTTGAAAATAGGGATCTTGCCTGTTTCATCCGGGATGATCGGGTAATACCAGCAAGTATTTTTCAGGTCTTTCAAGCGGTTTCTTTCGGCCACATAGGCCTTGTTGATTTCATTTTGTGTGAACTGCTTGCCCAATGCTTTGGCGGCAGAAGTTTTGTTGACGCCAATCAAGACATCGTAGTGTGAGTTGTCGAGCTCAAGGGGGCCAAATGCAACCAGTACACCATCGGGTGTTCGTTTCACAATTTCTTCGGCGTTGCTGATGCCGGGTATCCAGGGGGCTGCGTTGACACGCACTTTTATACCGGATTGATGCA
>JAGRJA010000120.1 GCA_020443005.1 Pseudomonadales bacterium | reverse complement strand
TCATCATGCTGATGACAAAGGTGCCCGAGTCAGCGCTGGTCACCAGGAAAATAAAAATCAGGCAAATCGATAGAAAATTCAGCAGATCAGTGCCGGGAAAATACTCAAAGAAGGCAAATAACGCGGCCGAGACGTCGGCAAAGACTTTCTCCGACAATCCGCCGCTGCCAAACATTTCAATGTGCACCGCTGCGCCGCCAAAAGCCGCAAACCACAGCATTGAAACAATCGTCGGCACGCCAACCACGTAAATAACAAATTCGCGAATTGTGCGACCCCGGCTGATACGGGCAATGAAAATACCGACAAATGGCCCCCAGGCAAGCCACCAGATCAGATAGGTCAAGGTCCAACCGTGGAACCAGTTCCAGGAACCTGCCGGTTGGTAGCTGTAGGTTTTAAATGACATCGGAATGAATTGGAATAAATAATCGCCGATGGAATACACAAACACTTGCAGTAAATACGCTGTCGGGCCACCGAACAGCACGACCAGCAAAATCAAGATGGCCATCAGCATATTGAGATTACTTAGAATTTTTATGCCTTTGTCGACGCCCGTACATGCTGACAGTAAAAAGCTGACAGTCATCACCGCAATAATGGCCATACTCATGAAAACGGAATTCTCAGTCCCGAAGACCGAATGCATCCCTGATCTGACCATCAGCGTGCCCATCGCAAGAGACCCGGCCAGGCCGAAAATAACGGAAAGAACAGCAAGTACCTCAGCGGTTTTACCCAAACTGTTTAAGGCGGTTTTATTGAATACATTTTTGAAGCCGACCAAAATGGGCGTAGAAATTAGCGATGGCAATCCGAGTCGAAAAGTGAAATAAGCAATCACCAGCGCGGCGCAACCGTAAATAGACCACGCGTGCAGCCCCCAATGAAAATTGGTAATAACAAAGGCTTGGCGAGCGGCTTCTGCGGTCTCTCCCGGCATATCCGGCGGCGTCACAAAATGATAGATAGGCTCGGCCACACCCCAGAACAGCAGGCCTGAGCCCATCCCGGCAGCAAACAGCATGGCAACCCAAGAGCCGGTGCTGAATTCTGGTTCGTCGTCATCCCGGCCTAATTTAATATTGCCGTATTTGGAAAAGCCCATGACAACCATGAAGACAAAGAAAAATGTGCAGAGCAATAAAAAAAACCAGTCCAGGGAAGCCAAGGAATAATTCACTAAACCTTGCGCTGCACCCGTCATCGATTCCGGAGCCACAACGCCCCAAATCGCAATGGCTGCACACAAAATGAGGGATACGATCATGACTGTATTCATGGACTCCTCCTGTTATTTTTTACGTATTGTGGCTTTTTTTAAAAAACTGCGAGCAATAGCAAATCAACATATAGTTTTTAGAGTAACAAAAGTGTTCAACAGGCGACCCACTTTTTTACCACATGCACTCACCTTACAACCGATGAGTGGAAAGTCATTACACTTTTACCAAAATATGAACCCTATCGCACACATGCCAATTGAAAAGTCATATCTCTTGTTTGACAATCTCCAGATGAATTAACGGGCGATCCTGAATACGCTCGACTGGAGAACTCCACATATGCATTATTGCCGAGTAAAGGGATATGACATATTCAGCACTGGCTGTTTTTACCTTGCCATGCCAGTAAACCTGATTTTTGAAACCGTTAGAACCTGGCGGTAAGAGATAGGCGTTACCCCCCAACTCATGCGGGATATGATTCGATTGACGCCAGACGAAGTCTTTTCCTAGGTTTTTGAAACACTCGGGATGCTTGCATGTATAAATCTCTTCGACTTCTCCGAGCGCTGCAAACGTCTTTTGATAATGTCTAAGCGCACCTAAAGGCGACAACGTTTTCGACCCGAGGTACATAATCCGGGTCCGTTCGCCTTCGGCGGTATC